>NZ_JBEXUP010000144.1:0-21999 GCF_040614375.1 Nonomuraea sp. NPDC005983 | reverse complement strand
TGTGTCCCCCCCGGGGGGGGGGGGGGGGGCGTCGGTTTGGCGGCGGGCGCGGCGCCGGTGGGGGGCCCGGGTGTTGTGCGCGGTGCTCTCCGACGAGCAGCGCGAACAGCTCGCGGCGCTGCTGGACCAGGTCGACGGGCAGTTCCGCTGAAGCGGGTCAGATGACGGCGCCGCCTCCCCTTCTGGGGCATTACCTTCTGGGCATTGAACGTGAGCCCGGCCAGGCACGCAGTCAGCTCGCCGGCCCCGCCTCCCTGGGCCGGTAGCGGCCGGACAGGCGGGCGAGCTTGAGGCTGAGGTGCAGCGCGAGCCGCTCGCCGCCGTCGCTCAGGTCGGTGCGGGCCAGCTCCTGCACCCGCCGCAGCCGGTAGTACAGCGACGTGCGGTGCAGGCGCAGCGTCCTGGACGTGGCCACCGCGCTGCCCGCCAGGTCGAGGTACGTCTCCAGCGTCTCCAGCAGCGGCAGGTGCTGGTCGTCGTCGAGCAGCCGGTCCAGCCCGGGGTGCAGCTCGTGGTCGGTCAGGTGGGTGAGCATCCGGTAGACGCCCAGCCGCGCCCACTCCGCCGAGCGGCCGAGACCGGGCACCCTGGCGGCCACCTCGGCGGCGTGCCGCGCCTCCGCGTACGAGCCCGCCGCCTCGGCCAGCGCCGGTCTGGCCCTGCCGATCCCGACCACGACCGGCACCGACATGGCCGCATGCACCTCCTCGGCGGCCACCGGCACGCCCGCGACCAGCAGCGCCGCGTGGTCGTAGCGGACGAGGTGCAGCGGATGGTGGGCGCTCAGCCGTCGCCGCAGCGCGAGCAGTCCCTGTTCGAGTGCGAGCCGCAGCGCCTGGTCGGGCTCGTCCGACAGCGGCCTGGCCACCAGCACGGTCACCGGCAGCGCCTGCGGGAACGCCCCCGCCTCGATGAGCCGCCTGGCCGCGTCGCGCTCGCCCATCAGCAGCCCCTTGACCGCCTCCAGCTCCCTGTGCGAGGCCAGCCCCGTGGCGAGGCTCTCGTGGAACAGGGCCAGCGCCAGGGCGGGTGCGGTGGCGGCGGCCTGGGCGATCTGCGCGTCGGACATGGCCGGGTCCACGTCGATGAACCACAGGAAGCCGAGCAGCGCGGCGTCGTGCCGCACCGGGACGCAGACGCGCGGCAGCAGCCCGAGATGCGGCGCGCCCGGCGTGCGCAGCGGGGCTGGCGCGTCGTGGATGCCGGCGTCGCGCAGCCACTGGCGGATCTCGGGCGTCGTGTGCCTGCGCAGGATCGAGTCGCGGCGGATGTCGTCCATGGCGCCGCTCTGCTCGCTGTAGGCGACGACGCGTTGCAGCCCGTCTTCCAGCAGCAGCGGCCGGTCGAGGCGCGCGGCCAGCTCGTCCACGGTTCGCTGGAGATCAGCCACCACTCCACCTGGGTGTTTCAACAAATGTCGGAAAGGTTGCTACGGCTCTTCCCTACAACTGATCGATGATCTCCGTCAACATCGTCTATAGCGTCAAGTCGTGAACGTCCCGAAGAAGCTGCTGAAAGGCCTGCTGGCGGCCATCGTGCTGATCCCGGTGAGCCTCATGGCGACCCCCGCTTCCGCAGCACCCCCCAGCGACCCCGAACTCCCCTGGCGCCAGGACCACTGGCCGCAGACCCAGCCCTGGCAGAGCGACGCGCCGGACGAGGCCCAGACGTTGCGTGGCCGTCCCACCGGCGGCGTCAAGCCGATCGACCCGCAGAACTGGGAGAACCCCGACCACATGACGTGGGCGGACTACAAGAAGGTGCCGGGCACCAACTGGAACGAGCCGGGCGTCAAGGGTTCCAAGCGCACCTTCAAGGGCGCGCTGGTGCTGCTCGACTACCCGAACCAGCCGTTCGTGGTGACCCAGCCGCAGAACTCGACCATCTTCCGCAACCCGAGCGCCGAGGCCCACGACATCCCGCGTGACCAGGTGGCCCGGTTCTACCAGGACTTCCTGAACACCCCCAACCAACTCAACAAGGGCCACACCATCCACGAGTACTGGATGGAGGACTCGGGCGGGCGTTACGGCGTCGAGCTGACCGGCTTCGGCCCGTACCAGATGCCGGGCAAGGACCACGAGTACGCGATGGAGTTCCAGGGCGGCACCGGCTGCCCGGCGGGCGACTCGTGCAACAAGAACCTGCGCGCCGACGGGCACAACGCCTGGGTCGGCGACATCGGCGAAGAGGCCGCCAAGCAGTTCGACTTCATCTTCTACCTGAGCGCCGGCCAGGACGAGTCGTCCACCTGGCAGGAGTTCGGAATGATGAAATTTCCGAACAAGGAGGACGTGACCGACGAGTGGGGGCCTGACGACCCCAACCTTCCCAACTGGGTCAAGACCCGCTACGTCGACTGGACGTCCTGGCAGGCCGGATCGACCTTCTGGCCCAACGCCAACATCGGCGTCGACTCCGTCCAGGCAGAGAGCTCCGGCATGGCCGTCTACGCCCACGAGCTCAGCCACATCCTCGGCGTCCTGGACAACTACAACAACCCGTACGGCGTGCCGGCCCGCCGCGCCTACACCGGCATCTGGGAGATGCTCAGCCGCGGCAGCTTCAACGGCCCCGGCGGCCCGCACTCCCGCTGGCTGATCCCGCCCACCGCGGGCGCCTCGATGGGCGCCCAGCACATGCTCCGCAACAAGATCAAGCTGGAGATGGTGGACGAGCAGAACGTGCTGCGCCTGTCACGCGAGGCGCTCGACGAGTCCGGTCTGGTCACCGCCAGGGTCATCGCCCGCGCGGTGAAGCCCGGCAAGGACGAGCTGTCGGGTGTCAACATCGCCTTCGACACCGGTGACAAGAGCCCGGCGTGCTCCACCCAGACCGACCCGCTCTGCGACGGCGGCGGCTACGAGAACTACACCGTCGAGGTCGTGGACCGCGTCGGCACCGACTCCTTCACCCCCGACTCCGGCGTCCTGCTGGCCAAGACCAAGAACCAGGACCGCGCGCCGTTCGAGTGGGTGATCGACGCCAACCCGCAGGACATCGGCATGACCGACTACGTCAAGCCCGACGGCACCAAGGTCCCGATCACGATCGGCGACTACCGCCAGCTGTCCGACGCGCTCTTCCACGCCGGCACCGGCTCCGGCAGCCAGTACGAGTACGTCGACCAGGCCAACCGCCTGCACTTCTACATCACCGACCTGAAGCGCGACCAGAAGGGCACGCTCTCCTACACGGTCGCCGTCCGCTCCCTCGACGGCGCGGGCCCGCAGCAGCGCGGTGTCAAGCTGCTCCCCGGAGCCGGCGTCCCCACCGGCCAGAACCAGTCCACCTGCACCTTCCCGCTGTTCAACACCGGCAAGGCGGCCCCTGCCCAGGGGCAGCACCCGGAGGACGTCAGCGCCTACCTCGACTCCGACGTCTACCGGCTCAAGGCCGAGGTCCTGGGCAAGGGCTGGACCGCCCAGGTGCCCAACGCCCTGGCCTCCGTCGCCTTCGGCAAGCAGGCGATGGTCGCGGTCAACGCCGTGCGGGACGCGGGCGCCGACCGGCTCGCCAAGGTCAAGCTCACCGCCACCTCGGAGAGCGACCCGTCCAAGACGATGACCGCCACCTGTCACGTGATCGGTCTTTGAGCGAACGTTGGGGTACGGCTGGCGCAGGCCGTACCCCATCGGCTTGAATCACCCCCGAAGGGGGTGCTCGGTGACAGCCCAGCTTCCGGACAAACCGCCACAGAGGCGGAGGAAGATCCCAGTGGTGGCGCCCGTCTCCGCAGGCATCGCAGCCGCGGCCGCCAGCATCCTGGCGGCGTCCGTGGATTGGGACATCCCACCCGTCGCCAAGGTCGGCGTGACGCTCACCGCCGCGCTCCTCGTCGGGCTCACCACCTGGGCCACCACCGAGCGCCCCCGAGGGGAGAGCGCCGCCGGCGAGCCGCCCTCCCTCGCGCCCGACCAGTGGCCGCCCGTCCCCGAGCACTTCACCGGCCGCGCCGAGTCGCTCGCCGGGCTGCGCGCCGTCTTCGGCGCGCGCAGGAAGGCCCGTGACGTCGCGCCGCCGCTCGTGGTCTCCCTGTACGGCAGGGGCGGCGTCGGCAAGTCGGCGCTCATGGCCAGGTTCGGGCAGGAGGTCGCCGAGTGGTTCCCCGACGGACGCCTGCACGCCGACCTGCGCGGCGGCGTGGACGCGCCGGTACGTCCCGACGAGGTGCTGATCGGGTTCCTGCGGGCGCTCGGCGTCCGCCTGACCACCGACCCCGGCGGCCTGGACGAACTGCGCAAGCTCTGGCTCACCTGGACCAAGGGCCGCAAGATCCTCATCGGCCTCGACAACGCGCACGGAGCCGACCAGGTCGAACCACTCATCCCGGCCGAGCCCGGCTGCGCGGTCATGGTCACCTCACGCCAGCCGCTGTTCCTCAACGGCACCCACGACACCCGGCTCGGCGTCTTCAGCGAGGCGCACGGCGTCGAGCTGCTCGCCAGGCTCGCCGGCGGCGCGAGAGTGGTGGACGACCTCGACTCGGCCAAGGAGATCGTCAGGCTCTGCGACTACCTGCCGCTGGCGATCAACATCTGCGGCGGCAGGCTCGCCACCCGCGAGCAGTGGACGCTGCGCCAGATGGCCGACCGGCTCGCCGACGAGCGCCGCCGCCTGGACCAGCTCGAACTGGCGCAGACGGTCGACAAGAGCGTCCGCGCGTCGGTGCAGCTCAGCTACGACGACTGCACCGGCATGCAGCGCCGCCTGCTGCGCCTGCTGTCCGGGCTCACCTCACCGGACGTGCCGGGCTGGGTGGCGGGCGAGCTGCTCGACATCTCCGGGCTCGACGGCGGCGACCAGCTCGAAGCGCTGATCGACGCCCAGCTGGCCGAGTGCTCGGGCACCGACCAGACCGGCGCGCTCCGCTACCGCCTGCACGACCTGGTCAAGGTGTTCGCCGCCGAACTGGCCGAGGCCGACGAGCTCGACCGGCGCAGGGCCGCCTTCGAGCGCGTCCTGCACGGCTACCGCCGGCGCGCCGAGGAGGCCGCGCAGGACCGCTGGCCGCAGGACTGGAGCAGGGCGGGCCGCCGCTCCAGCGCCGAGGGCCAGGTGCACGCGGGCGACTGGCTGAACGCCGAACGGCTGGCCCTGATCGCCATGGTCCACCTGGCCAGGCAGCTCGAACTGTGGGAGCTGACCTGGGGGCTCGCCAGGGCGTTCTGCTCGCTCTGCCACTCGCTGCGCGCCTACTGGGCCGACTGGCACGCGATGGCCGAGATCGGCTGCGAGGCCGCGACCCGCACCGGCGACCGGCGGGCGCTGGCCATCTCGCTGCTGGACCGCGCCGCCGTCCAGGCCGGGCTGGGCGGGCACGAGCAGGGACGCGCGGGCGCCGAGCGGGCCCTGGAGATCTTCACCGAGTTGGGCGAGACCTGGTGGGCGGCCAGGGCCAAGCGCACCATCGGCATGACGCTGTTCAGCGACGGCCATCTCGACCGCGCGCAGCAGTACCTGATCGGCGCGATCGCCGCCTTCAAGGCCGAGGAGGACCTGTGGTGGCTGGCCCGCACCCAGCGCAACCTGGCCGAGCTGCGGCTCGCGGAGCGCCGTCCCGAGGAGGCCAGGGAGCTGCTGGAGGACTCGCTCGCCATCTTCAAACGCGACGGCAACCGCTACTCCGAGGCGCAGACCCTGCGCGCCTACGGCGAGGTGTTGGCCGCGCAGGCCCGCGGCATGCACAGGGACGGCGACCACCGAGCCGCCCAGGACGGCTACACCAGGGCGGGCTTCAGCCTCGACCGCGCGGCCGAGATGTTCAGGCAGCGCGGCGAGCTGTGGGAGGAGGCCCGCTGCCTGCGCGCCGCCGGTGAGGTCGGCGACCCGTCGAACCTGTTACGCGAGCTGGACTTCGTCCGCCGGGCAGAGGAGATCCTGGTCGCGCTCGGCGACTCGTGGGGCGTGGCCCGCACCGCGCTCTCCTCGGGCCGGGCCCTGGCCAGGCTCGGCAGGATCGCGGAGTCTGAGGCCGCGCTGCGCCGCGCCGTTCAGGCGTTCGAGGAGCTTGACGACCGCTGGTGGATGGCGCTCAGCCTGCGCTACCTGGGCGAGGCCCACCTCGACGCGAACGGTCCGCGGGCGGCCGTGGAGCCGCTGGAGCAGGCCAGGGAGATCTACCGCAGCCTCGGCAACGAGGCCGGCATGCGCCGGACGCTGGAACTCCTCAGGAGAGCGGCGCCCTGACCAGCTCGCCCGCCGCCCGCCTGGCCATGTCGATGCTCTCCTCGAACATCCTGCGCACGTGCGCGGCCTGGTCGGCCAGCCGCGCGATGTGCACGTGCGCCAGCTCGTCGCGGACCGTGTCGGCGACCAGCTGCTGGTACTCGGGCGTCCTGGCGGCCAGTGCCTCCAGCCGCATGTGCGCGTGGTAGACCCGGTCGGCCCTGCGCACCTGCTTGGCGTACTTCTCCAGGTTCCGGACGCGTTTCGCCAGGGAGGTCCAGGCGGCGTCGAGGGCCGAGGTGTACGGCTTGAACGCGTTCTCCATGCCCGCCGGCAGCTCACGCGGGACCAGCCTGCCGTGCTCGGCGTGCATGGCCGACAGCCGCGCCAGCCGCTGGGAGAT
The DNA here is from genome assembly GCF_040614375.1 of Nonomuraea sp. NPDC005983. NCBI lineage: Bacteria > Bacillati > Actinomycetota > Actinomycetes > Streptosporangiales > Streptosporangiaceae > Nonomuraea > Nonomuraea sp. NPDC005983. The sequence continues at coordinate 15,428 of NZ_JBEXUP010000144.1, read as the reverse complement.
CTGCCACTCCTCCTCGGGCAGCGTCACCTGGTTGTCGATGGTGTCGATCAGCCCGGCCCTGTTCACGTCCGAGCTGAGGATCGCGTCGACCGCGTTCTGCGTCCGCCGCAGCAGCATCTGGCACGGGTAGTCGAGGTCCTCCGGCAGGACGTAGCGATGAGCGTGCTCCCTGGCGAGCTCCAGCCGCCGCTTGGCGGACCGGTTGGAGGAGTCCACCGCCAACCAGCGGGTCAGCCCGAAGATACCAAGGCCGACCCCGCCCACCAGCATCGCGCCCGACCTGCTGAGGAGCCACAGGAGCAGCAGCAGACCCGGCACCACGAGCAGCCAGGTCGCAGCGGAGGAGGACTGCGCCGGCTGGCCGGTTCTGGCCATGCGCAGCACATGTGGGCTGGACCGCAGCCGGGCCGAGACCTCCGGAGGCAGCGTCGGATCTGTCACCATCCTCGGGAACGGCGCGCGTGGATACATATGTTCATGCTGCGTTATGAAGCTCGAATTCGCTCATGTTTGGCGGACATATAGGGTCGTGAGGTGAACGAGATGACGAGATGGATCGCTCTGGAAGGCGCTGTCAACGTACGTGACCTGGGCGGACTGCCCACCCGCGACGGCGGGGTCACCCGCTACGGTCGCATCCTCCGCGCCGACAACCTCCAGGGGCTCACCCAGGACGACGTGTCCAGGCTGGTCGGCGAGCTGAAGCTGCGCCACGTCGTGGACCTTCGCTCGAACGCCGAGGTCTCGCTTGAAGGCCCGGGGCCGCTCACCCGGGTGCCCGAGGTGACCCATCACCATCTGACCCTGTTCGCCGAGGGAGGCACGCACACCGACGTCGAGGCCGACACGATCGACGCCGACAAGGTGCTGCCCTGGCAGGAGCGCCAGCTCGACGAGGAGCTCCGGGTCACCGGCTTCTACTACGGCTACCTGCGCGACCGTCCGGAGGCGGTGATCGCCGCGCTGCGCGCGATGTCGCTCAACGACGGCGCGGCCGTGGTCCACTGCGCCGCGGGCAAGGACCGCACCGGCGTGCTGACGGCGTTCGCGCTGGAGGTCGCGGGCGTGACCAGGCAGGCCCTGATCGACGACTACGCGGCCACGGGCGAGCGGCTGGAGCTGATCCTGGGCCGGCTGCGGTCGAGCGAGACCTACCGTGCGGACCTCGACTCCCGTCCGGCCGACGACCACATGCCGCGCCCCCGGTACATGCGGCAGTTCCTCCAGGTGCTGGAGGAGCGGCACGGCGGGCCGCTGGCGTGGCTGGAGTCGTACGGGTGGACCGCCGACGACACGGCGGCCATGCGGGCGCGCCTGCTCGACTGAGCGGGCTTCGCAAAGCGCGGGCTTCCGGGCGTGGTGGCTCGAGGTCCGGTCTGGGCTTGTCAGGCCAAGTGCACGACGATGCCCTGGGTCGATGACAGGTGCGCGGCCTCGATGACCTCGAGCGCGTCGACCACCTCTTCCGGACGCACCGGTGGCGGCGCACCCTCGCGCAGCGTCGCCACCACGCCGCGGTAGAAGTCCAGGTACGCCCCGGGTTCGGTGCGGACGCGCCGGTTGGCCTCGTCGGAGCCGAGCACGCCCCACCGGTCTTCGGCCTCCTCGCCGAAGTCCGGCTCGTCCGGGGCGACGCCCGCGCGCAGCCGGCTCTCCTGGACGTCCAGGCCGTCCTTGACGTAGGAGGCTCGGGAGCCGAGGACGCGGAAGCGCGGCCCCGCCTGGGACGCCAGCGAGCCGGCCCACAGGTGGGACCGGGCGCCGCTGGCATGCGACAGCGCGATGAAGGTGTCGTCGTCGGCGGACACGCCCTCGCGCCTGACGTCGCACTCGCCGTAGACCCGGTGGACCGGGCCGAGCAGCTGCAACGCCTGGTCGACCAGGTGGCTGCCCAGGTCGTAGAGCAGGCCGCCGATCTCCTCCTCGCCGCCGCTCTCACGCCAGCCGCCCTTCGGCGTCGGCCGCCACCGCTCGAAGCGCGACTCAAGGCGCAGCACGTCGCCGAGCGCGCCGTCGTTCACCAGCCGCCGCAGGGTGCGGAAGTCGCCGTCCCAGCGCCTGTTCTGGAAGACCGTCAGCATGAGGCCGCGGTCGGCGGCCAGCCGTATCAGCCAGCGCGCCTCCTCGGCGGTGCGCGCCATCGGCTTGTCGACCACGACGGCCTTGCCCTGGGTGAGCGCCTCGGCGGTCAGGCTGACGTGGGTGCGGTTCGGGGACGCCACCACCACCAGGTCGCACTGGCCCCACAGCTCCTCGGCCTGGGGCACGGCGGCGGCGTCGTACCTGGCGGCGACCTCCTCGGCGCGGTCGCGGTTCCGCGTCACGACCGCCGCAAGCCGCAGCCCGGGCGTGGCGTGGATGAGCGGAGCGTGGAAGTACGCGCCCGCGACGCCGTACCCGATCAGGCCGACCTGGATGTCGCTCATCCGCTCAGGTTAACCCGGCCCTCAGTGATCGTCGTCGCGCTCGGCCAGGAAGCGCTCGAACTGGGCGGCCAGCTCGTCACCCGTGGGCATCTGGACGGGCTCGGCCATCAGGTTCTCGCGCTCCGCGCCGCCCGCGAACGCGTCGTACTGCTGCTCCAGGCCGCTGATCGCGGTGGACAGCTCGTCCGAGGCCTGGATCTGCTCCTCGATCTCCGCGGTCGTGCGCTGGGCCGCCTCGCGCAGGGCGTCCATGGGGAAGACCAGCCCGGTGCCGCGCGTGACGGCCTCCAGGGCGGCGACCGCGGCGTGCGGGTACTCGGCCTGCGACAGGTAGTGCGGGACGTGGATCGCGTAGCCGAGCGCGTCGTGGCCGGCCGCGCCGAGCCGCAGCTCCAGCAGGCCTGCGACGCTGCCCGGCACCTGGACGCGGCCGAACGCGCTGGTCTGGGAGTTGATCAGGCCGGGACGGCTGGCGTGCATGGTCACGCCCAGCGGACGGGTGTGCGGGACCCCCATCGGAATGCCGTGCACGGTGACGAGCTTGCTGACGTTGAGCTCGCCGACGAGCCCGCCGACGGCCTTGACGAACAGCTCCCACTCCCTGTCGGGCTCGGGGCCGCTCAGGATCAGGAACGGGGTGCCGGTGGCGTCGGCGACGGCATGGACGGCCAGCTCGGGGCTCTCGTAGTCGACCCACCTGTCGGTGTCGAAGGTCATGATGGGACGCCGGGAGCGGTAGTCGAGCAGGCGGTCCACGTCGAAGGTCGCCACGACCTGGTGCTCCAGTTCGGCCAGCAGGTGGCCCAGCGCCAGACGTCCGGCGCCTCCAGCGTCGACGAATCCGTCGAAGTGGTACAGCAACACCGGATCAGCCAGCTCGGGCACGTCGCCTGCGAGCTGGTAGAGATCCCTCGGGTCGTACACGGTTGGACAGCCTTTCCCTAGGTACTCTCTCCAGCAACCTCCGGGAAGCCGGAACGATTCCGTGCAGGGCACCCTATCGGGGCAGAATCGGGTGATGGACGTGGCCCCGGAGCCGGAAGAGTTCGCGACACGGATGTTCGACCTGGCGCGGGCGGGCGACACGGAGACATTGATTGCCTACGTCGAGGCCGGTGTACCGGTAAATCTCACCAACGGCAAAGGTGACACTTTGCTGATGCCGGCGGCCTATCACAGTCACGCCGCGACCGTACGGGCGCTCGCGGGGAGGGGCGCCGACCCGGACCGCGCGAACGGCCGTGGCCAGACGCCGCTAGCGGGTGCGATGTTCAAGAAGGAGTCGGACGTGGTCAGAGCGCTTCTCGACGCGGGAGCCGACTCGAACAAGGGAGTGCCTTCCGCGTTGGACACGGCGCGCATGTTCGGCTTGGAGTACTGGCTTTCACCGTAGCGCTATAGCCAAAAGGTGAAGAAAACGAGCCATCCCGCCACATAGCCATGAATGTTGATCATTGCCATCATACTGAGATGGCCACAACCTCGGAACGCGCGACCCCCCTCCGTATCCCCGCGTTACTGTGTCCGTTTGCAAGCGAGGTGAACCCGCACGTCGCCGAGGCAAGCGAAGAGAGCTTCGATTGGCTGCTCAAGTCAGGCATGCTCGACGCGCCGGAAATGCTGGAGCGGTACCAGAACGCCAAGTTCGGCTGGCTCACCGCTCGCGCGTACCCGCTCGTCGACCGGGAGATGCTCAAGCTCCTCATGGACTGGTGCATCTGGTTGTTCGCCTTCGATGACGGCTTCTGCGAAGCCGAGGACTACAGCCGGCACACGGCCCTCATCGCCAGAGAGCTTCCAGAGATGTTCCGGGTCATCCACGACATCGAGCCCGATCAGCCGGCGACCAACGTGTTCGCCAAGTCGCTGCAGGAGCTCAAGGCGCGCATTGCGGTTCACGCCGAGCGCGACCAGCTCGACCGCTGGTGCACAGCGACCAAAGAGTACATCTTCGCGCAGGTCTGGGAGGCGGCCAACAGGGAGTCGGACGTCGTGCCGACTCCCGAAGACTACGTGTTCATGCGCCGCCGAACCGGTGCGATGTACCCCGTTTACGCCCTCATCGATATCGCCAGCCACCGGAGGTTGACGCCCGAAGAATGGCACCATCCGGATGTCCGGGCGCTTACCGAGCACGCCAATGACCTCGTGGTCTGGGACAACGACCTCTTCTCTTACGCCAAGGAGCGCAAACACGACAGTGCCCGGCACAACCTGGTGAATGTGCTCGTCACCCATCGCGGCTACTCGGTGCAGAAGGCTCTCGACGAGGTGGCGACGATGCACGACCGTGCCGTGGAGGCGATGATCGTCCGGCGCGCGTCCGTAGAGGCCTGGGGCACACCCGCGGTGCTGGCCTACGTGCAGGGCCTCGAACACTGGGTACGCGGCCACATCGACTACTCCCTGGGCAGCGCACGTTACGTTCAGGCTTGGCCGCCCGGCACCCGTTGGGCGCAGGCCGTCTGAATGATCTAGGAGGGGGCGTCCAGGTCGTCGCCGGTCGCGAGCGCGGACGCCTCATCCAGGTCGAGTTTGGCGCCTTTCGAGAACGCCTGCCGGTAGTTCTCCGCGCCCAGCAGCCGCTCGCACTCCTTGATGCACTTCTCGTGGTCGACCGTGAGGAACGGAGCACCGAGCATGGGCAACCCGGCCGTCTTCCAGTTCTGATGAAGTGCGCCGAGCAACTGGCTCGCGAGATCGGCCTCTTCCAGCGTGCTGTAGATCCGGGCCATCGTCTCCAACACGATCAGGGTGCCCAGCGTGTCGTGAAAATGTCGCTTGACCCGCAGGCTCTCCTGGGCGTTCGTGAGCGCGAGCGCCCCCTTTCCTGCCTGCAGTCGCGCCAAAGACAGCGCCCACTGCGCGTAGGAGCCGACGAACAGTTCGCCTCGTTCCCTGCACACCTGGAGGCAGTCGGTCAGGAGTGATTCGGCTTCGTACGTCTCGCCCTGCGAAGTGAGCACGATGGCCAGCTCGACAATGGCGGGCAGCAAGCCAGGGTTGAGCTCCTTGTTGTCGGTGTTGAACTCGATCGCGACGCCCAGCAGCGCGCTGGCCTTCTGCAGATCGCCCTGCAGCAGCGCCGCCGTGCCCTGCATCTTGGACGCGAGGATGACCGCCTTGGAGTCGCCGACCTTGACCGCCTCCGTGCTGCACTGCTCGGCCGCCTCCAGCGCGCCCAAACTGTCGCCTTGGGCGCTGCGCACATAGGAGAGAACCCAGAGTGCCTTGCACCGCTGCTTGCTGAGACCCGGGTTCGCCTGCAGGGCGCGCTCCAGGTAGAGCCGGCCTTCGCGGACGAAACCGCAGCACACCCACATGAACCAGAGCGAGGACAGCAGCGTCAGCCCCATCAGCGACTCGCCGGGCGCGCGCAGCGCGTGCTCCAGCGCCACCCGCACGTTGTCGTGCTCCTGCCGCATGCGGACGAACCAGTAGATCTGCCGCGGCCCCGACCAGGCGTCCTCGCTGCGCTGCGCCAGGCTCAGGTAGTACGCCAGGTGCCGGTGGCGCATCTTCTCGGTCTCGCCCAGCTTCTCCAGCCACTCCTCGCCGTACTGGGCCAGCGTGTCGATCAGCTTGTAGCGGACGCCCGCGTGGTCGCTCCTGATCATCAGGATCGACTTCTCCACCAGGCCCGTCACCAGATCGGTGATGTCCTCCTGCGGCAGGCGCTCGTCCGCGCAGACGGAACGGGCGGCGTCGAGCTCGAAGTCGCCCGCGAACACCGACAGCCGCGCCCACAGCAGCCGCTCGGCGGGCTCGCACAGCTCGTGGCTCCAGCCGATGGCCGCCCGCAGGGTCTGGTGCCGGGGCAGCGCCGTGCGGCTCGCGCCCGCGAGCAGGCTGAACCGGTCGGTCAGCAGCCCCAGGATCTGGTCAACCGACAGCGCGCGCAGCCGCACCGCCGCCAGCTCGATGGCCAGCGGGATGCCGTCGAGACGGCGGCACAGCTCCGCCACCGCCCCGATGTTCTGCTCGTCGAGCACGAAATCGGGCAGCACCGCGCCGGCCCGCAGCGCGAACAGCTGCACCGACTCGTTTGTGAACAGGCTCTCGGCCGGATCGTCGCCCGGCACCTGCAACGGCGGCACCGGCACCACGTGCTCGTACGGCAGGTGCAGCGACTGGCGGCTGGTGGCCAGCACCTTCAGGTTCGGGTTGCTCTCCAGCAGCTCCTCGACCAGCTCGGCGCACCCCTGCACCAGGTGCTCGCAGGTGTCGATGATGAGCAGCATCTGCCGGTCGGCCACCCACTCCGACAGCGACTCGGACTCGGTGCGCGGCGACTGGTCGGCGATGCCCAGCGCGGACGCGATCGTGTGCTTGACCATCCCCGCGTCCTGCAGCCGCGCCAGGTCGGCGAACCACACGCCGTCCTGGTACTGCCCGCGGATCTGGTGAGCCAGGCGCAGCACCGTGCGCGACTTGCCCACCCCGCCGATGCCGGTGACCGTGACCAGGCGCGACTCACTGAGATGCCGCTTAAGGTTGGCGAGCAGGCGTGTCCGGCCCACGAAGCTGGTCAGCTCCGCGGGCAGATTGCCCTCTCGCCGCCAGCCGGTCGGGGTGGCCATGGGCGACCTCACGGGGGGATAGGGGACACCTGCCATCGCATCGTACCCCCGCAGATTCGGGCTGTCCTTGGACCTGCGGCCGGACCGGGGGCGGGTTTGTTCTTCTCGGTAGCATGTATCCCGTGAGCGAATTTCTCCCTGAGCAGACGGGCGACGACACGGACCTCGGGTGGGGCGAGTGGCGCGACGACGACTCCGACGCCTTCTACCTCGACAACAAGCCGCCCCACTGGGCCTGAGCTCGCCTCAGCTGACGCTTTAGCTGACCCACTAGCTGACTACGTCCTTGTGGCGGAAGCGGCGGAAGGCCACCGCGATGAGGATGGCGGCGTAGGTGATCGACACCGAAGCGCCCTTGGCCATGCCGCTCCAGTCGAGCTCCGGGGCCAGGGCGTCGATCCAGGCCGTGTTCCAGAAGGTCGGCAGGAACTCACGCAGGACCCCCAGAGCCTCGACCGCCTGGAGGATGTTGCAGACGATCCACAGGCCCACCGCGCCGCCCACCGCGCCCAGCGGGGAGTCGGTGACGGTGGAGATCAGGAAGGCCAGCGCCGCCACCACGAGCTGGCTGACCAGCGCGTAGCCGATGACGATGCCGAATCGCGGCAGCACGTCGAGCGCCGGGATCGTCTCGCCCGTGCCGGGAACCTGGATGTCGTTCCAGCCGAAGGCCAGGGTGCCCGCCAGGAGGGCCATCAGCGGCAGGCAGGTGACGGCCGCGGCCGAGTAGCCGAGGGCGACGACGAGCTTCTGGCGCAGCAGGCGGTCGCGGGGGACCGGCGCCGCCAGCAGGTAGCGAAGCGACGACCAGCTGGCCTCGCTGGCCACCGTGTCGCCGCAGAACAGCGCCACCGCCACCACCAGCAGGAAGGTGGCCGACACCGACAGGGCGAACGCGGCGAAGTTCAACCCGCCGGCCGTGGCCAGGTCGGAGATGCGCAGCGCCGTCTGCTGCCCATTCGGCTGCGGCCCGAACTGGAAGGCCACCACCAGGATCCAGGGCAGGGCGAGCAGCAGGCCGAACATGACGAGGGTGCGGCGGCGCTTGAACTGCCGGACGATCTCCACGCGCAGCGGCAGTGTCCGGCGGGGCGCGTAGCCCGTCGCGGCGGTCATCGAGACTCCTCGAGCGTGGAAACCCCCTGCTTCAGGCGGGGGAGGAAACGCTGCGCAGTGCCGCAGAGTTCGGTACCGTATGCGACGGCGGCGATAACCAAGCTGCCGAACGAACGGTCTGTGGTGTTCTCGCCGCCGGGCTGGCGGAGAGGTGAAACGCCTGTGGAGCCGGTGTAAGACCTCAAGGAGAGCTCCTCTCTCTGGCGGGCGGTCGGCGGTGAAGCAGGAAGACTCACGGGTGACCGTGGGACTCCCCTCGTTCACGAGGGGGAGGAGGTCAAGACTTCTCTCCGATCAGGTCGAGGAACACGTCCTCGAGGCGCGGCCCGTGGCCGTTGGTGGAGGTGGCCGCGCCGAGGAGCGCCGACACGGGGCCTGTGGAGACCAGGCGCCCCCTGTGCATGACGACGACGTGGCTGCAGGTCTGCTCCACCTCGGCCAGCAGGTGACTGGAGACGATCACCGTACGACCGTCGCGGGCGTACCGCTTGAGCACCTCGCGCATCTCCCTGATCTGGGGTGGGTCGAGCCCGTTCGTGGGTTCGTCGAGGACCAGCAGGTCGGGCAGGCCGAGCATCGCCTGGGCGATGGCCAGGCGTTGCCGCATGCCCTGCGAGTACGTGCGGACGGCCCGTTCCAGCGCCTTGCCCAGCCCCGCGATCTCCAGGGCCTCGTCGAACCGGGCGTCCTGCGTGGGGCGGCCGGTGGCGGCCCAGTACAGGTGCAGGTTGTCGCGACCGGACAGGTGCGGCAGGAAGCCCGGCCCCTCGACGAACGACCCCAGCCTGGACAGGACCGGCGCGCCGGGGGTGACGGGGTCGCCGAAGATCCGGATCTCGCCGCTGTCGGGGCGGATGAGGCCCATCATCATCCGCATCGTGGTGGTCTTCCCGGCGCCGTTCGGCCCGAGCAGCCCGAGCACCTGCCCGCGCTCGACCCGGAACGACAGCCCGTCGACGGCCAGCTCCCCGTTGCGGTACGCCTTGGTGAGCCCGTTGATCTCCAGCGGTACGCCCTCGCCGGCAGCGGTGGTCGCGCCGTTGAGGTGGGCCGCCCCGTTGACCGAGGGAACAGCGGAGGCCGTCGCGGGCTCCGGGGGAACGGAGGGGGTCGCGGGCTCAGGGAGAGCGGAGGCGGTCGCGGGCTCCGGGAGCGCGGTGGCCGGGCGGCGGAGCCGGGACGGCGTGCGGCCCGTCGCCAGGAGGACGGCGGCCACGGCGACGGCGGCGAGCGGCATGGCCCAGACCCACCAGGCGATGCCCGTCGCCGGCGCGGCGAGGGCCGGGACCGTGGGGACGGCGAGGGAGGGGGAGGCGAGCGCCACCCGGTAGGACGCGGGCTCCGCCGGTGTCGCGTAGCCCATGTCGGTGGTCGTGACCATGAGCCGCAGGCGGTGGCCGGGGGCGAAGCGGTAGTCGACCGCCGGAAGCGTGATCGTCGCGTCGGCGCTCTGCGCGCCTTCGGGGATGGTGACGCGGAACGGCGCGACCAGGCCCGCGGGCAGGATGGGCGGCTGGGCGGTGTCGGCGACGTCGTAGAGCTTGCCGAACAGGGTCACCTCGCCCTTGCCGTAGACCCTGATCTTGGCGGTCGGACCGCCCGTGAGCTGGAGCGGCGCGCTGAGCGGCGGCGACTCGAAGGAGGCACCCTGGCCCGGCATGTCGATCGACACGCTCACGTTGCTCTGGCCGCCCCCGCCCAGCAGGCCGCTGACTCCGGGGACGGTCGACACCGAGGCGGGGGCGCCGCCCGGCGGGTTGGCGATGTTCTGCTCGGGGCCGTTCAGCGTGACCTGCGTGGTGGCGGTGCCGCCGAGGCCGGGGTAGGAGCCGGTCTCCGGGTGCAGGCGGATGCGCTGGCGGGTGCCCGGGTCGCGGCCGCCGTCGCGGGTGACCGTGAAGGCCGGGGCGGTGGCGATGTTCTCGCCCTTGAGGTAACGCCCCAGCCAGGCCGTGGTCTGGTCGTGCACCCAGTCGGCCTCGCCGTTGCCGCCGTCGTGGCCACCGTCGAACCAGGCGAGGCTCACCGGGGTGCCCGCGGCGGCGATGGCCTTGGCGTTGGCGTCGGCCTGGCCGAGCGGGAACAGCGAGTCGCGCTGCCCCTGGATGAGCAGCGTCGGGGCCTTGATGCGGCCCGCGACCTCGACCGGGCTGGACCGCCGCAGCAGCGCGACGGCCTCAGGCGTGGCCTTACCGGCCTTGGCGACCTGCTGATACGCCTCGCAGATCGCGGGCAGGAACCGGCCGCACCGCGCCTGCTCGGCCGTCATCGGGCCGGACCGCCGGCTGAGCGCGTCGAGCCCCTGGATCGGGCCGCTGCCGCTGCCGAAGAAGAAGCCCGCCCACATGCGCTTGAACACGCCGTGCTCGGGCCCCTGGCCGGTGGCGTTCGGGAAGAGCGCGTCGGCCAGGTCGGACCAGGTGATCTGAGGGACGATCGCGTCGACCCGGGTGTCGTGGGCGGCCGTCATCAGCGCGATCGAACCGCCGTAGGAGCCGCCCGCGATGCCCACGCGCGGGTCTCCGGGCTTGTCGAGCCGCACCTCAGGACGCTTGGCCAGCCAGTCGATGAGCTGCTTGACGTCCTTGACCTCGTAGTCGGCGGAGTTGAGCGCGATCTCGCCGGTGGACCGGCCGAAGCCGCGCGCCGACCAGGTGAGCACCGCGTAGCCCTCCTGGGCGAGACGGACGGCCTGCTCGCGCATGCTCTGCTTGCTGCCGCCGAAGCCGTGCGCGAGCAGCACGGCGGGCGCCTTCCCGCCGCCGGGCGGGGGGAAGAAGGTGGCGTCGAGGTCGACGCGTTGGTCGTCGGCGGGCCCGTCAACGACGGTGATCGTCTGGTCCTGGCCGCGCACCTGCGGAGCCGACGGCCACACCAGCCACGTCGCCACCCCGAGAAGGGCCAGCACCGCGACCAGCGCGGCCACTCGTTTCATGCCGTGAGCCTACTTATCCGACCTGAGAGATCGCTGAGACGTGTCATCGGTGCTGGTCGAGCCCGCCTCCGGCCGATTCCCCCGCGAGCACGGCCGTGGGGCGCCGGCGGTCGTCGCGCAGCGGTGCGGCCCGCCGCCCGCGGACGGACGTCAACCGAGGAGCGCATAGACCGTGCTGGCCCGCGCGACGGGCTCGACCACCCCGTCGGCGGTCAGCGTGACCTCGGAGAACGCCAGCGTGCGGCCCAGCTTGGTGATGCGGACGTCGACCAGCACGTCCTTGCCCACCACCGGACGCTGGAAGGTGGTCGACTGCTGGACCGTGGTCATCGGCACGAACCCGCCCCTGGCGGAGGAGATCGCGATGACCGTGGCCGTATCGGCCGCCGCCATCATCGCCTGGCCGCTCAGCCCGCCGCCCTCCCTCGCCAGGGACTCTGACCACGGCAGGCGGACGATCGCGTGCCGCTCGCCCGTCTCTTCCACGCGCAGCCCCAGCTGCTGCACCCAGGGCGCGAAATAGTCGCGGAGAATCGCTTCTCCTTCTTCTGGAGTCACGCGCTCATCATGCACGCTGGACCCCATGAGCGAGGAGATGCCGCAAGCACCTGTGGACAACTCCCGGCAAGGTCCGCTCGCTGTGGACGACGTCTTCCTGCCGTCCACCTACGCGCAGGCCGTCCCGTACGAGCTGTTCGCCCGGCTGCGGCGGGAAGCTCCCGTCTGCCGGATTCCGGAGCCCGCGGTCGGGCCCTGGCGCGAGGGGCCAGGGTATTGGGGCGTGTTCCGGCACGCCGACGTCAAGCACGTGCTCAGGACCCCCGCCGACTTCTCCTCGCACCTGGGCGCCACCCAGATCCGCGACCCCGACACCCCCGCCGACCTGGCATTCGTCCAGTCGATGATGTTGAACACGGACCCGCCCGACCACTCCAGGCTGCGCAGGATCGTGGCGGCGGCCTTCACCCCCAGGGCGGTGCGCGCGCTGGAGAGGACGATCGCCGAGCGCGTGGCGTCCCTGTTCGCTGAGGGGTTCGCTGAGGGGTTCACCGAGGGGTTCGCTGAGGGGTCTACCGAGGGCGCGTGCGACTTCGTGGACGTCGCCGCCGACCTGCCCGTCTGGACGCTGGCGCACGTCATGGGCGTGCCGCCACAGGACAGGCGGCTGCTGTACGACTGGGCCTCGCGGGTCATCGGCTACCAGGACGCCGACTACGCGGGCCTGTCGACGGCCGAGGCCGAGTCGCTCAGCCCGATCGGCCGCCTCGCCGTCGCCTCCCGTCCCGAGCTGCGACCCGGCACGAACCCGCGGTCGAGAGCCGCGCTGAAGGACATGTTCGCGTACGCGCACGCGCTCGCCCAAGCCCCGCTGGACGAGGAGTCCGTCATGGCCGCCATGCTCAGGGGCGGCCTGACCGAGGCCGAGTTCGAGAACATGTTCTTCCTGTTCGCCGTCGCGGGGAACGAGACGCTGCGCAACGGCATCCCGGGCGGCCTGCTCACCCTCCTCGAACACCCCGGCCAGCTGGCCAGGCTGCGCGAGAACCCGGCGCTGCTGGACACGGCGGTGGAGGAGATGCTGCGCTTCTGGCCGCCGGTCATGGACTTCAGACGGACGGCCACCCGCGACCTTGTCCTCGGCGGGCAGCGCATCGGGGCGGGCGAGAAGGTGGTCGTCTACCACGCCTCCGCCAACCGTGACCCGTCCGTCTTCGCCGACCCTGACCGCTTCGACGTCGGCCGCACCCCCAACGACCACGTCAGCTTCGGGTTCGGCCCGCACTTCTGCCTCGGTGCGCACCTGGCGAGGGTTCAGATGCGGGCGGTGTTCGGCGAACTGCTCGCCTGGGACGTCACGCCGACGGGCACGCCGCAGCGGCTCACGTCCAACTTCCAGAACGGTCTCAAGCGCCTGCCCGTGCGGCTGCGCCGCCGCTAGAGAACGGGCCGGCCGCTTCGGCGCACGGGTGAGATCGACGGCAGGGACGACGCACAGGTCGGCCGTCCGCTGGGAGGCGTTTCGCGCGGCCTCGATTTGCCCCGGAAACGCCCGGAATCGCGGAAGGTCGCCCGTGCATCCGTCCGATACCAGGGCATCGCGGGCCGGGGCGTCAGATGACCGTAAGATGTGCTGCCGTGAAGCCTCCAGCAATGTTCAAGAGCGCCGCCGACTGGGCCCTTCCGTACTGGACGCGGGGCCTGCCCGGCCGCGACACTCCGCAGGACCTGTTCAGGGTCCTGTACTACGGATGGCTGGTGGCGTTCGCCCTCAAGGTGCTCGGCTCGGCCTGGGATGTGTCCTGGCACTTCAAGTGGCTCCGCGACGACCTCGCGCCGCCGCACCTGCTGAACTCGGTGGGCACCGCCCTGGCCGTCGCGCTGACCGTCGTCCACGGCTACACCGGGTACGGGGTCGACAAGGCCGCGCTGAGGCTGATCCAGTGGGGAACCGGGATCTTCCTCGTCGCGGTGCCGCTCGACCTGATCAACCACCGGGTCAACGGCCTCGACATCACGTCGTGGAGCCCGTCCCACATCATGCTCTACCTTGGAACGTTCTTCATGATCGCCGGAGTGGTCCGCGGCTGGTTCACCGGCGCGCCGCCCGGGCGCGAGCGCACGGTCGTGCTCGGCGCGTTCTTCGCGTTCTTCCTGGAGAACGTGCACTTCCCCGAGCAGCACCAGGAGTACGGCATCCTGTCGATCGGCGCCTGGGACAACCACGCCACCTACGCGGAGCCGATCCTGCTGCGCTTCGCCGCCGACCAGATGGGACGCCCGGTCGACCGGGTGATGATGACCGGCTTCGCCCTGCCGGTCCCCGACTTCCTCTATCCCGTGTACGCGGTCGTCGTCGGGGTGGCCGTGCTGGTCGTGGCCCGGCTGATGATCGGCAGGTTCGGCGCGGCCACGCTGGTGGCCGCCTCCTATGTGGGCTTCAGGACACTGATCTGGCCGCTGCTCACCTACACCGGGTTTCCGCCGTCCGCCGTGCCGTTCTTCCTGGTGGTCGGGGCGATCTTCGTGGATCTGGCGTTCGCCGTCCGGATACCGGTGGTCCGCGCCGTGCTCGGGTCCGTCGTGGTGACGGCCGTGGCGTACGGGACACTGACCGTGCAGAGCTCGCTCATGGGTCACGTGTACGGCCTGCTGAAGGGGCAGTCGGGGCTGCTGGGGGCGCCGCCCCTGGCCACGTCCTCGGCGGTGTGGGCCGGGCTCGGGCTGCTCGCCGCGTGGCTGGCCGCGGAGTGGCTGGTCGGCAGGCGGACGCGTCAGCCGATCGAGGCGCGGGTGATGGCCACGGCCACCCCGTAGGCCAGCCCCATCACCGCCAGCTCGGCCGTCATCCAGCCCGCCACCCGCGTGGCCAGGCCCTCGCGGATGCCCGGCAGCAGGCGGAAGCGGATGTGCGCGGCCAGCGGCACCAGCAGCGCCACCAGCGCCAGCTTGACCACGACCAGCAGCCCGTAGGGGCTGGTCACGATCGCGCCGGGCAGCTCTACGCCGGGCGTCAGCGCCATCGTGCCCAGCCCCGTGACCAGGCCCGACAGGCCGACCAGCAGCAGGCAGACGGTCGCCATCCGCGAGAAGCGGGGCAGGGCCACGGCCAGCAGCTCCGGGCGCGGCGTGAGGTACACCGCGATCGCCGCCAGGCCGCCCACCCACGCCGCCGCCCCCATCACGTGCGACTCCATCGAGATCATGATGGGGTCGTGCCACACGGAGTTCACCGCGTGGCCGGTGACCGGGATCGGCAGCAGCCCGAACAGGGCCACGATGACACGCAGCTCGGCGGGCACCTTCTCGCCGAACCGCACCGCCATCAGGCCGATCCCGGCCGCCGCCAGCGCGCAGGCGGCGCTGAACAGCAGGCCCTGGCCGGTGCCCACGCTGCCGACGTATCCGGCGATCATCTCCACGGTGGGGACACCGCCGGGGTTGAGCTCCGCCGTCTGGAAGACGATCGTCAGCAACGCGCAGACCGCCCAGCCCCACGCGGCGGTGACGGCCACCGGGCGCGCCCGGCGCATGACCGGCTCCGTCGACTCGGGCCGGTCGAACCCGAGCAGCTTGGGCAGCAGGCTCAGCCCGACGACGGCCACGGCGCACAGGTCGAGCAGCACCCGTACGACGGGCAGCCCCACGGCCACGACCGGCCCCGGCATCGGAATCCCCGGCACGTCCTCCTCGGCGGTGAATGTGCTGGCGGCCACGGCGGCGACGATCGCGCACACCACGAACGGCCCGGCCACCATCCGCCGCCCGAGCAGCTGCGGCGAGGTTGTGGCGACACTCACGACCGGGCCCCCTCATCCTGCTGCGCCGTGTTCTGACCGGGGTCGGGGGTGGGGCGGGCGCGCCTCAGCGCGA
>NZ_JBEXUP010000143.1:0-22107 GCF_040614375.1 Nonomuraea sp. NPDC005983 | reverse complement strand
GTGGACAAAGTCCATCAAGTCCTACGGAACGGTCAGCTCGCCGGACGGCCAGAGTGGCACATAGAGCCGCGAGCACTCCCTAAACGCCCTCTGAGGCCTGTGCCTGCACCTGGTCTGTACCCCGGCCGGGCTGTCCAATACCTGGGCACTGGCCGCCCCGGCATTGACGAACGCCAGGTGCTGATGACCTTCTGCCACCACGATCCCGCCCTGCTCGCCGGCTGGCCGGCCTGCTGATCATCGCCGACAAAGGCTACGTCTCCGCCGAACTGGACGCCTTTTGGCCGGACGCGGGGTACGGCTGCTGTGCCCGTCCTACCGCAACGGCCCCCACGCCCCGGCGAGCACCTGCTCGAGCCGATTCGCCAGCTCATCGAGTCCCTCAACGACACCCTCAAAGGCCAGCTCTACCTGGACGGCGTCCATACACCTACCGGCATCAGCGCCCGCATCGCCCAGCGCATCCTCGCCCTGACTGCCGCCGTCTGGCACAACCGCTACAGCGGCCAGCCCATCCACCCGCTCACGGACCGCCTACGACCACTAACCCGACGTAGGACTTACTCCGGTACACGGCCGGCACGTCACGCGCGTGCCGGGGAGCGCTCATACGAGCATGGCAGGACAGCATGGTCGCGTCGTGTCGCTGGATGGGCTAGCTAGCGCAGCAGTTCACCCACGGATGCACGATGAACAGCGGGAAGGACCTCGTCTCGAAGTGTCGCGACGAGCATCGGTTCATGGGCCACGACATGGTTCAGTGCCGCAGCCAGGACCTGGGCTGCCTGGTCATCTTCGAGGGCCGCCCGTAGCTCCACGATGAGGACAGCCTCCGCGTCCGCTGCGGATCCGCCACCTTGACTGAATCGGCGGATGGCGGTTGCAGCAGCCGTCACTTTGAGGAGCGCGTCCCCCGACAGGGGAGAGGTCTGAATCTCCTCCTCGAAATCAGCCCAGCCATCCGGGGGCGGGTCCGGCGTGTTCATGCTCGCCCGCGGGACAATCTTCGACAGCGCTAGTGCCTGCGGCAATGCATCGGCCTCCTTGGCCAAGGCGCTGAGTATGGTCAGGAAGTCCACCGCCATGGCCTGAGCGGTTGGCGTGCCGCCTAGGGCGTCCCGCACCCCTTCGGCAACCAGGTGGTGTTGCGTGTCGCCGGAGCCGGCGAACCGCACCAGGATGCGTGCGATCGCGAGGAAATCGAGAGAGGCCGGCCCGGGTCCCTGGAGAACGCGCAGCCCGCAGGTGATGAGGCGGTCGCGCCATTTGGGCCACGAGCGCGCCATCCCGTCGTCGATGAGATCCAAGGCCAGCCTCGGCCCGATGGGGACGATGGTGCCCAGCCGGGCTTCGGCTCCCTCGTCGATTGTTTCCACGAGTTCGACCACGGCCTGGTGCTGATGGTCTTGCGGAGTGGAGTACAACCGGCCGGCGGCGAAGATCCACGTGTTGCGCCAGTGTGGGCTGGCGGCTGCGGTGCGCAGGCGCTGTGTCACACGCTCCAGCGGGCCGGTGGTCAGGTGCATCGCGGCCATGAGTTCCTGCAGGGAGCGCACGTCGAAGCCGTAACCCTCATCGCCGCGGGGCGCGATGAGCACCAGGCGCCGGGTGGCCGCCGTGACGATCTTGACGCGGAGATCGGCGTCGGCGCCGGAGGGTTTGAAACCGGCTTCGTCCAGCACCTGCCAGGTGAGGTTTTCCAGCTCCTGATGGGTCAGCGCGGCGTTGGAGCGGTCGCCGGATTCGCTGCGGGCCTGGAGTTCGAACCCGATGCGTTCGTGCAACTGCTGGATCTGCAGCCCGTGCTCCTGCAGGATCCGGTTGAAGCTGGTCTGCTTGTCTCGCTCGCGTTTGAAGACGATCTCGTAGTAGGTCCAGAAAAGGCTGAAGCGGTCCGGCGCGAGGCTACCCGCCCCGCCGAGGATGATCGTCATGATCAGTACTTGCAGCGGTGTGCGCAGCAGGTTGCGCAGCCCCTCGTCGTCAGCGGCCTGACACAACTGTGTGACGATCTTCTCGACCCGGTCCTGGTCGTTGCCGAGCCGCACCGTCGTCACCAGCGTGCCGTAACGCACGGCCTCGTCGGGCTGGAGGTAGTCCAGGTCGATGCGCTCGAACTGGGTGGGGGCGATGTTCTCGGTGTAGCCGATCGGGCGGGTGGTGAGCACGACGAACAGGTCACAGTCGTCGCCTTCGGCGGCGGTCACCAGTTCGGTGACCCGCTCGATGAGCCGCTTGCGCACGGTCGGGTCGGTGACCTCGTCCAGCCCGTCCAGCACCAGGAACCAGGGCCAACGGCGCATCCACGCCGACATTGCGCTGGGCATGACGTTGCCCAAATCGGAACGCTTGGAGACCCGCTCGGCAATGTAGCGGATCAGGGTGGTGTCTTCCTCGGTCCCGTGCTCGTGGGCGTACTCAGCGAGGTCGACGCGCATGGCCCAGCGCCGGTGGCGGGGCAGCGCGGCGCCGAGCCGCGCCAGCGCCTGCTCCATTCCGGAGATCACGTCCTGGTGTTCCCCGCTGAGGTTGCTCGCTCCGGCGAGCATGGCCGCCCGGTAGGCCTGTACCAGGAACTTGGAGATGGTGGTCTTGCCGTTGCCTGGGGCGCCGGCCACGATGAGATGGCGTGGGCCCCGGCGCGTGGTGAGAGTGGGCCGCAGCATGTGCTCGCCGCGGTCGAGCACATGCCGGATCACGCTGCCGTGCTCGGCTCCGCCACCGACGGTGACGGGCAGGTCGATGGCAACCTCGTGGACGGGCAGGCCCTTGCCGTCGCTGCTGCCGGCTTCGTCGAAGTAGATGGCGCCTTCGCCGATCAAGGTGGTGCGGGCGTGGGCGCGCAGTCCCGGTTCAAGTTGGTCAAGTGGTAGGGAACCGGCGATCTCGGCCAGGTTGGCGAACACGTCGGTAGCGGTGAGGAAACCGGGAAACGCTTGCCGCACCCCCGGGTACAGATGCAGGAGGGCCTGGATCTGGTTGCCGTCCCACAGCCGCCACTTGCGCAACCGGGACAGGCGGGCGAGCTTGCCCTTGCGCTCGGCGCCGTCACCGATGTCGCGGCTGTCGTCGGCCAGGGCGTCGATGTAGCGCTGGATGTTGTCGTTCAGGGTGTCATGGCCGCCGGAGCCGGGGACCGGGGTCAGCGGCACGTTGGTGATGATCACGAGGTGATCGGGGACCGGATTTCTGCCCTTGGCGGGGTCGGCCCACGCGTCGAGTTCCTTGCGGACGTGCCCCCATAGCCAGGACGTATCGTCCTGAGGCCGCGCCGCCAGCTGGTCCTTGTGCTTGACCTGGAACACCGTGTACCCGTCCCAGACCTCACTGGACTGGCCCTCGGCCGGCTGCCAGACGAGCGGGCCTTTGAAGTACAGGTCACGGCCGCCGTCGCGGCCGGCACCCATCACCTGCACGCCCGCGCCGAACGTTTGCATGGCCAGCGCCGCCGCGAGATCTTGGAAACCGATGGGGCCCAGCTGCTCCAAGTTGTAGACCACCCCATGCCCTTTCTGCGATCTCGCGAAGCCCGCGTTGAGTTGTGCCGGCGAAGATCTAAAGTACCGCTGACGCCCCTGCGCTGTGGCGCCAAGCGGCCGGGCTGGTTCGGCCACAATGCGCGCGGCTCAGCTCGTCCGGGCATGACCACGTGACGTCGCCGCGAGCACGTGATCGTCACCGGCCAACCGGCCCAGAACGGGCCGGGCGCTCGAACGTGCGACCGATCACGGGTGACGGCCCGCTCGGCGCCCGCGCCTGGCCGCCGCGTCTGCATCGTGCCCCCTGCGTATAGGCCGCCTGCAGGCTGGTGCACCGGGTCAGCCGTCGCTGATGCGCCTGGTCAGCAGCTCTTCGAGCCACTGGCTGGGCAGGACCCGATGCATCCGCAGCGCGGCCTCGATCGTTGCGCCGGCCTGCTGGAGGTCCTGGCCGCGGGTCTGCGTGCGGATGGTCTGCCATGCCGTGATGAGCCGCTCGGCTACCTGACTCACCTGCTCGGGAGTCACCAGATACAGGCCCGCGCTGGCGACCTTGACCGCCGCGTGATGCATGCGCTGCTGATGGGTGACGTAGAGCGTGACGGAACCTGCGGGCACCGGCTGGCCGCTCTCGTGGGAGGCGTAGGTGAGATGGCTGGCGGCCTCCCGGACGTCACCGGCGGGGATCTCCTTGTCCGGGTCGGTGCCGGTCTTGGCCTCCCAGCCCAGCCACATCACCTGGTCGAACATCCAGACGCTGTCCGGCTCCGCCGCCGCGCTCGTACGCTTTAGCGCCTTAGTGGCACCCGCCAGCTGCCACAGCGCGTTCAGTGCCTGCTCGTAGGCGGGCGCTTCGCTCTGGGCAAGTCCGTCCTCGACGGTGCGCGTCAGCGTGGCGAACTGCCGGGCGTCCTCCCGCAGCGGGCTGGCCGCGATCTGAGCGATGGCCAAGCCGTCCAAGGTGTCGCTGGGGGTTTCGGTCCGCTGACCAGGCTGGGCGGCCAGCAGATGTTCGGCGTCGGTGCACAGCTCGGCCAGCCAGCGGGTGTCCGTGGCGGCGGCGCGAGCGTCGGCGAAGTGGCGGGTGCCGACCTGCAGCCACGACTGCCGGCGGGTGGGGTGCTGGCGGGCCGCGATCACCCCCCAGGACGCGGTCAGGTAGTGCCACAGCGCCTGGTAGCGGCGGATCTCCGCGCCGCCGCTGAGGGCGTCCAGTGCGGCACGCGCCTGTTCGATGGCGTGTTCCCAGTCGCCTTGCCAGACGGCCGCCACGGCGACCCCTCGGCGGCCAGTGGGCGCTCCAGCTCGATGTACTCATGCACCTTGGCCAGCGCGTCGTAGCTGATCCAGGTCATTCGCTGCTTGCTGCCCTTGGTCACCCCGTGCCCGGCCGCGAACGGGATCGGCACCACGGTCCGCTCGCGCGGCAACGGCGGCACCTCGTAGACCAGCAGGTGCGTGAACTCCTGACGGCGTAGCCCTGTGGCCAGCACCAGCTCGCCCATCGCGGCGTTGCGCCCGAGCTCCCGGCCCCGGTACCCGTCATCCGGCGTGCCGTCCGGCCGCAAGCCCGCCAGCGCCTTGACGAAGTCGTCGGTGAAATCGGGTTCCAGGTACTTGATGCTGGCATGCGGCTTGGGTTGGCGCACCTTGGCCAGGTTGTGCTCGTACTCGCGCGGCACGCCGTCCAGTAGTCGCAGGCCATGCTTGTAGGTGAACGGCACCGCCGCCGCGTGCCCCTCCTCCACCAGCCACCGATAGAACGACGACAACGCCCTCATGTGCAGGTTCCATGTGGAGGGGGCCAGCCGCTCTTGCAGCGGCCCCGCCAGCCGATGCCCGGCGTAAGAGCTGAGCGCGCCGCGCAGCTCGGCCCGCTCGCCGAACGGGTCGACCGCACAGGTGGCTAGGAACTCCAGCCACTGCCGTACGGCCTCGGCGTACACCCGCCACGTACGCGGCGCCGGGGCGCCGCTGACGGGCAGCTCCCGCAGCCACCGGTTCGCCAGGACCGTGGGCCGTACCCGGCCGTTCTCCTCCAGCACCAGGTCCTCGTCGATCAGGACCGGCATTCCTTCTCGGATCAGTGGCGCTCGTTCCAGACCCCAGCTCTCCCAACCCTCGGAAGAGAACGGGATTAACAACATTGATCGAAACTTCGTTCGGTGCACGTCTAACTGCATACGACTATAGCGATCTAGGAACAGACGTGAGTCAGGACCGGAACGGGAATCAGGACACGTCAACTAAGCAAAGACAATCCGCGCCGATGAAGTCGTTGATCACGGTCGCGAGCGCGGGCCCCTGGTCCTCCTGTACGAAGTGACCGGCGTTCCTGATCGTGGTGTGCGGCTGCCCCTGGGCGCCGGGAACGCGCTCTCGGAAGGACTGCTGCGCCCCGCCGAGGACGTGGTCGCGGTCGCTGAACGCGCACAGGAACGGGATGCGCAGCGTCTCCAGCACCGCCCACGCCCGGCGGTTCGGCTCGGCCGCCTCGTCGCCGGGCGTGATGGGGATGAGCAGCGGGAACCGCCGGGCACCCTGCAGGTAGGACTCGTCGGGGAACGGCGCGTCGTACGCGGCCAACACCTCCGGCGCGACCTCGGTCACCGTGCCCGTCTCGACGACCTGCCCCGGCCGGAACGGGTGGGCTCGCTGGCTGAACTGCAGCCACTGCGTGTAGAACGGGCCCATATCGCCCTGGTCGCCCGTGTGCAGGAGGGTGTTGGTGGCCACCACCCGGCGGAACCGCTCCGGGTGCTCGGCCAGCAGTCGCAGCCCCAGCAGGCCGCCCCAGTCGTGGCAGACCATGGTCACGTCCCGCAGGTCGAGCCGGTCGAACACGGTCTCGCGCAGCCAGTCGACGTGGCTCTGGTAGGTGTAGGCGAAGCGAGACGCGGGCTTGTCGGAGCGTCCGAAGCCGACGAGGTCGGGGGCGACGCACCGGTGCCCGGCCGCCACCAGCGGCGGGATGACGTGCCGCTACAGGTAGCTCCACGTCGGCTCGCCGTGCAGCAGCACGGTCTCGCCGGACGCCGCCCGGGCCGGGCGTTGGTCGAGGTAGTGCACCCGCAGCCCGGCGCCGACCTCCACGTAGTGCGGCTCGAACGGGTAGTCGGGCAGCCCGTCGAACCGCTCGTCCGGCGTGCGCAGCGCCTCCAGGCCCTGCTCGGCGCCGGCACGCACAATAGTCACGATCTCTCTCGCTCTCCTGGTCGCGCCCCCGCCCCCGTGGCGTGGGCGGTCGCATCCCGAGAGCCGTGCGGACGCCCGCAGTGTGACATCCGCACCGGACCGCCCGGTTACTCCTCCTCGGGCGCGCCCTCGGAGGGGCTTCCAGCGGCGGTCGCGGGCGGCTCGCCGGAGCCCAGCGCGCCGCCGACGGCGCCGATCGTGTGCGTGAGGCGAACACCGGAGCCGTCGCGACGGCCGACCTCGTCGGGCAGCGGGATCGGCTTGCCAGTGGCCGAGACCGCCTTCGCCGGAGCGGTTCCCGCCCAGGCCAGCAGCAGGACGTCCTCGCCCTTGAGGAAGCGCTGGGCGCGGACGCCGCCCGTGGCGCGGCCCTTGGCGGGGAACTCGGCGTAGTCGGAGACCTTGCCGCCGCCCACCTGGGTGCCCGGCAGCGCCGTCGCGGAGCCCGCCACCGTGACCACCGTCGCGGGACGGGTCGGGTCGACCACGCCGAACCAGATCACCTTGGCGTCGCCGTCGAGCCTGATACCCGCCATGCCGCCCGCCGGACGGCCCTGCGGGCGCACCAGCGAGGCGGGGTAGCGCAGGAGCTGCGCGTCGGAGGAGACGAAGACCAGATCGTGCTCCTCGGATTCGAGCTCGGCGGCCCCCACGACCGTGTCGCCGTCCTTGAGGGTGATGACCTCGAAGGTGTCGCGGTTGGCCGGATAGTCGGGGACGACCCGCTTGACCACGCCCTGCGCGGTGCCGAGCGCCAGGCCGGGGCTGTCGGGGTCGAGGGACCCCAGCCCGACCACCGTCTCGTCAGGGTTCAGCGAGACGAACTCGGAGACCGGATGGCCGCCCGACAGCGTCGGCGGATTGGCCGAGGGGGGCAGCGTCGGCAGGTCGACCACCGGGATGCGGATCAGCCTGCCCTCCGACGTCACCACGCCCACCTCGCCCCTGACGGACGTGCGGACGACCGAGACCAGCACGTCGTGGGCCGCGCGCTCGCCCTCGCCCGGCAGCGGCGTCGCGTCGGACGTGCGCGCCAGCAGCCCGGTGGACGACAGCAGCGCCAGGCACGGGTCGTCGGGCACCTCCAGGGTGACCGCCGCGGCGCGCGGCACGCCCGACGACTCCAGCAGCACCGTGCGGCGCGGCGTGCCGTACTTCTTGGCCACGTCGGCCAGCTCGGACGAGACCACCTGACGCAGGCGGGTGTCGGACGACAGGATGGCGGTCAGCTCGGCGATCTCGTCGCTCAGGATCTGCTTCTCGCGGTCGAGTTCGAGCTTGTCGAACCGGGTGAGGCGGCGCAGCGGGGTGTCGAGGATGTAGGCGGCCTGGATGTCAGTGAGGTCGAAGACCTCAATCAGCCTGGCCCGTGCCTGCGCCGAGTCGTCGGACGAGCGGATGACCTGGATGACCTCGTCGATGTTGAGCAGCGCGATGATCAGGCCGTCGACCAGGTGCAGGCGCTCCTCGCGCTTGCGGCGGCGGTACTCGGAGCGGCGGCGCACGACGTCCAGCCGGTGCTCGACGTAGACGCGCAGCATCTCGCGCAGGCCCAGCGTGCGCGGCTCGCCGTCGACCAGCGCGACGTTGTTGATGCCGAAGGTCTCCTCCATCGGCGTCAGCCGGTAGAGCTCCTCCAGCACTGCCTCGGGGATGAACCCGTTCTTGATCTCGATGACCAGGCGCAGGCCCTTGTGCCGGTCGGTGAGGTCTTTCAGGTCGCTGATGCCCTGGAGCTTCTTGCTGGTCACCAGCTCCTTGATCTTGGTGACCACCCGCTCGGGGCCCACGTTGTAGGGCAGCTCGGTGACCACGATGCCCTTGCGGCGTGGCGTGATCTGGTCGATCGTGCACGTGGCCCGCATGCGGAAGGTGCCGCGGCCGCTCTCGTAGGCGTCGCGGACGCCCTGGAGGCCGATGATCGAGCCGCCGGTCGGCAGGTCGGGGCCGGGCACGTAGCGCATCAGCTCGTCGAGCGTGGCCTCGGGCTTCTTGATCAGGTGGCGGGCGGCCGCGACGACCTCGACGAGGTTGTGCGGGGCCATGTTGGTGGCCATGCCGACCGCGATGCCGGAGGTGCCGTTGACCAGCAGGTTGGGGAACGCCGACGGCATGACCGTCGGCTCGGTCTCCTGGCCGTCGTAGTTGGGCTTGAAGTCGACGGTGTCCTCGTCGAGGGCGTCGACCATGAGCATCGCCGCCGGCGCCAGCCTGGCCTCGGTGTACCGCATGGCGGCGGGCAGGTCGTCGGGTGAGCCGAAGTTGCCGTGGCCGTCGACCAGGGGCAGGCGCATGGAGAACGGCTGCGCCTGCCGCACCAGGGCGTCGTAGATCGCGGTGTCGCCGTGTGGGTGGAGCTTGCCCATCACGTCACCGACGACGCGCGAGCACTTGACATGGCCCCGGTCGGGACGCAGACCCATCTCGCTCATCGAGTAGAGGATCCGCCGCTGCACGGGCTTGAGGCCGTCGCGGGCGTCGGGGAGGGCGCGCTGGTAGATCACCGAGTACGCGTACTCGAGATAGCTGTTGCGCATCTCGGAGGAGACGTCGATGTCGACGATGCGCTCCTCGAAATCCTCGGGCGGGGGTGCAGTGGGACGTCGGGCCATGTCGAACATTGTGCCGAAGAGAATCAGGTGCCCGCGACTCCAACGCGGGTACGCCGCCGCCTCTCTACTCTTGACCAAGCAATTGCTTGGGCGTTACGTTCCGGGGAGAGGCACACCGCTCTCCGGAGGCGTCATGATCGAGTTCCATCCCGTGACCAAGCACATCGGCGCCGAGGTCACCGGGGTCGACCTGCGCAAGCCGCTGTCCGAGGAAGAGGTCGCCACGCTGCGGGCGGGCTGGCTGAAGCACCTCGTGCTGTTCTTCCGCGACGCCGAGATCGACGACGAGCAGCACCTGCGGTTCGCGCTCAACTTCGGCACGCTGAACCACCCGGCCTTCAAGAAGGACGCCGACAGCCCCATCCACGTGCTCGACCAGACCGACCCCAAGGGCGAGGGCGGCGACGAGTGGCACAGCGACAACACCTTCGAGCCGACCCCGCCGATGGGGTCGCTGCTGCGCTGCGTCCAGCTGCCGAGCGTGGGCGGCGACACCTGCTGGGCCAACACCTACCTGGCCTACGAGACGCTCTCACCCTCGCTGCGGCGGCTGTGCGACGAGCTGACGGCCGTCCACGACATCACGGCGTCGATGAAGAAGGCCATCTCCAAGGGGCACCCGTTCGACCTGGCGGAGATCCAGGCCAAGTGGCCTCCGATCGAGCGGCCGGTGGTACGCGTCCACGCCGAGACCGGCAGGAAGGCGCTGTTCGTCAACCGGGCGTCCACCACCCGGCTGGTGGGTCTGACGGACCGGGAGAACGAGGCCCTGCTGCCGTTGCTCAACGATCACATCCGCTCGCCGGAGTTTCAGGTGAGGCTGAAGTGGCGTCCGGGGACGCTGGCCTTCTGGGACAACCGGCCCACCCAGCACTACGCGGTGGCCGACTACACCGAGCGCCGCCGCATGCACCGCGTCACCATCAACGCCTTCCCCGAGCACGCTGACGCGTAGGGGCTCTGACCGCCCTGGCCGAACGTCGGTGCCAAAACGTCGGGGAAACCTGGTAACAAGGAGCACATGACTGAAGCCCCCGATGTGGCGATGCTGCGCGACGAGGCCGAAAGCAGGCTGCGGGCGCTCGCCGGTGAGCACGCCAGGCTGCGCGACGACCAGTGGGCCGCGATCGAGGCGCTCGTCGTCGAGCGGCGCCGGGTGCTGGTGGTGCAGCGCACCGGGTGGGGCAAGTCGGCCGTCTACTTCGTCGCCACCGCGCTCCTGCGCGAGCTGGGCGAGGGGCCGACGGTCATCGTCTCGCCGCTGCTCGCGCTGATGCGCAACCAGATCGCCGCCGCAGAACGGGCCGGCATCAGGGCCGTCACCATCAACTCGGCCAACCCCGAGGCGTGGGAGGAGGTGTACGGGCAGGTCGCCGACGGCCTGGTCGACGTGCTGCTGGTCAGCCCCGAGCGGCTGAACAACCCCGACTTCCGCGACAATGTGCTGCCCGAGCTGGCCGAGAGCGCCGGGCTGGTCGTCGTCGACGAGGCCCACTGCATCTCCGACTGGGGGCATGACTTCCGCCCCGACTACCGCAGGCTGGCCCCGCTGTTCGAGGAGCTGCCGCCCGGCATCCCGGTCCTGGCCACCACCGCCACCGCCAACGCCCGCGTGACCCGCGACGTGGCCGAGCAGATGGGCCACGACACGCTGGTCCTGCGCGGGCCGCTGGAGCGCGAGAGCCTGCACCTCGGCGTCGTGCGGCTGCCCACGGCCGAGCAGCGGCTGGCCTGGCTGGCACAGACGCTGCACGAGCTGCCCGGCTCCGGCATCGTCTACACGCTCACCGTGGCCGCGGCGCACGAGATCGCCGGTTACCTGCGCGAGCAGGGGCACGAGGTGGCCGCCTACTCCGGCCAGAGCGACCAGGCCGAACGGCTGGAGGCCGAGGAGGCGCTGCTCAACAACAAGATCAAGGCGCTGGTCGCCACGAGCGCGCTCGGCATGGGCTTCGACAAGCCCGATCTCGGGTTCGTCGTGCACGTGGGCGCGCCGCAGTCGCCCGTCGCCTACTACCAGCAGGTGGGCCGGGCCGGGCGCGGGGTCGAGCGGGCCGAGGTGATCCTGCTGCCCGGCACCGAAGACCGCGACATCTGGGCCTACTTCGCCTCCCTGGCCTTCCCGCCCGAGCCCGTCGTCCGGGCCACGCTGGGGGCGCTGGAGGAGCGCGGCACCATGTCCACCCCGGCGCTGGAGACGGCCGTCGACCTGAGCCGCAGCCGCCTGGAGATGATGCTCAAGGTGCTCGACGTCGACGGCGCCGTCCGCCGGGTCAAGGGCGGCTGGGAGGCGACCGGCGAGCCCTGGGAGTACGACACCGAGAGGTACACGCGCATCGCCGCCGAGCGCCGCTCCGAGCAGGAGGCCATGCTGGGCTACCTGACGACGACCGAGTGCAGGGAGGAGTACCTGCGCAAGCGCCTCGACGACGACGCGGCCGGCCCGTGCGGGCGGTGCGACAACTGCACCGGGCGGCACCGCTCTCCCGAGATCGCCGCGCAGGCCGTCGAGACCGCCCGCGAACGGCTGAGCAGGCCCGGCGTCGAGATCGAGGCCCGCAGGCAGTGGCCGACCGGCCTGGCCGACCTGTCCGGGCGGATCAAGCCCGAACTCGGCGCCGAGCCCGGCCGGGCGCTGGGCCGGCTGACCGACATCGGCTGGGGCAACCGGCTGCGCGAGCTGTTCCACGCCCCCGACGGGCCGATGGCCGACGACATGTTCGCGGCCGTGGTCCAGGTGCTGTCGGCGTGGGGGTGGCGGGAGCGGCCGGTGGCCGTGGTCAGCGTGCCGTCCTCGTCCCGTCCGCTGCTGGTGCGCGGGTTCGCGGAGCGGCTCGCGCAGGTGGGGCGGCTCACCTATCTGGGCGAGCTGGGCTACCGGGCCGGGCCGCCCGGGCAGCAGTTCAACAGCGCCAAGCGGGTGCAGGCGGTCAGGGGAACGCTGGCCATGCCGAAGGAGCTGAGCGCCGCCGTCGCCGGGTGCGGCGGGCCCGTCCTGCTGATCGACGACCGCGTCGACAGCGGCTGGACGATGACGCTGGCCGCCGCCCTGGTCCGCCACGCGGGCGCCCCGGCCGTGCTGCCGCTGGCGCTGGCCGCCACGTCCTGACGGAGCCGGGGCTTCCTACGGGCGGTTCACTCCCATGGTGAGCAGCTCGTAACCGCCGTAGACGGGGCTGACGTGCAGGTTGGTGACGTCCTTGCCGCGCAGGAGCGGCCTGGTGTCCCAGAACAGCGGCACGAGCAGTCCGGCCTTGAGTGCCTCGCTCTCGACCAGGTCCCAGTCCGCGGCTCGCCGCGCCGGGTCCAGCTCGCGGGTGGCCTGGTCGACGACCTTGTCGATGGCGGGCAGGCGGACGCTCACGTTGATCGAGCTGCCCTTCTCCGTGATCTGCCTGCTGTCCACCAGCGCCGACAGGGACGACCACGCGTCCGGCCGGTCGGGCTCCCAGACCCGGGAGATCAGCCCTATCCCCTTTTCCTTGAGATACGTTGGGCTGCCACCATATTTCCTGTAGAAATCGGCTATAGACCGCTTTTCCAGGGTGACCGTGATGCCGACCTTGGCCAGCGTGGCCTGCACGGCCTTCGCCAGAGCCTCCTCGCCCGGCATGTCCCAGTAGATGTACCCGGTCGCGAAGCCGACGCCCTGCCCGCAGTCGGCGAGGTCCTTCTTGGCCGCGTCGACGTCGCCGCGCCGGTCGAGGCCCTGCGGCTGCCTACTGGTGATCACGGGCGACAGTAGCGTCGTGGCCACCTCGCCACTGCCGAACGCGTCGCGCGCCCGCACCCGGTCGAGGACGTCGACCACCGCCTGGCGGCACTTCTGGTTCGTGAACGGCCTTACCTGCGGGTTGATCGCCAGATAGTGCAGAGCGGTCGTCACGGCGACGTCCGTGCGGGGGGCGAGCTGCGGGGAGACATCCGGGGAGACGGCCGGGCTCACGTCCACGGCCCCGCTGGCGAGCTGGGCGTCGATCTCGCGTTGGTCGCGGCTGAAGCTCACCTCGAACCTGTCGGGCAGGGCCGTGCGGTTGGGGTCGAGGTCGGGGTTCCAGTACGGGTTGCGCACCAGCGTCAGCGCCGTGTCGCTGGCGCCGGCGAACTTGTACGGGCCGGAGGAGACCACCCGAGTGCGATAGTCGGCGCCCGCGTCCGTGCCCTCGGGAACGGGGATGGTCTCCGGTAACGCCGCTACCTGGTCGAACGTGGCGAACTGGCGGTTCAGGTGGAAGACGATCGTATGGTCGTCAGGCGTCTCGATCGCGCTCGAAGCGGGTCGGCGGAGCAGTCGGTCGAAGTGGGCGCTGCCGTAGGGGAGCACGGCGCCCGCGCTGCGCAGGATCGCGTGCCTCACGTCCTTCGCCGTGATCGGTGAGCCGTCATCGAAGCGCACACCCTCGCGCAAGCGATAGGTCCAGGTGCGCCCGCCGTCCGTCGTCTCGCCGAGCTTGGTGGCCAGGTCGGGGACGAGTTGCATCCCGGCCTCGCCCGGCGCCGGACGGTACATCGTCAGAGCCCGGCCGTAGAGCCTGACCAGGCTCCGCATCTCGTTGGAGTACATGCTGCCCGGATCGGTCGAGTCGGGCGTCAGGGACGTGGCCAACCGCACCACGCCGCCCTTCTTCCCTGACGGGTTCAGCACCGTCGTCAGCGCGGCGTTCCTGCCGGTTGGCTGGACCGACGGGGTCCCGCCGGTCGGCTGGGTCAGCGGTGGGTCCGGCTGCCTCGGCCACAGCCACGCCATCACCCCTACCACCAGCGCGGTGGCGACCGCGCCCGCCGAGGTCAGGATCGCCCGCCGCCGCACCCTACTGAGCGGGCCGCGAGCCGTCGTGGCGGCTGGGGCCTGGCGGGTGGACGCCGTAGGGGGCGGGGCAGGACGGGACGCCGCCCGGCCGGCGTCCTGGCCGGGAGCCGCCATCGGGGGCGGGGCCGTGATCAGGGCCTGTAACAGCTGCTCGGCCGTCGGGCGGGCGAACGGGTCCTTGGCCAGCGCCGACCGCAGCACCGGCAGCAGCGACTCCGGCACCCCCGACAGGTCCGGCTCCAGGGCGAGGATCCGGTGCATGACCGCGGGCAGCGTCCCGACGCCGAACGCGGCCCGCCCGGTCGCGGCGTACACCATCGTCCCGGCCCAGGCGAAGACGTCGCTCGCCGGAAGCGGATTGCCGTGGAACTGCTCCGGGGCCATGTAGGCGGGCGTGCCCACCACGCTCGTGGTGAGGCTCTGGCTGAGGTCGAGCGCCCGCGCGATACCGAAGTCGATCACACGCGCGCCGTCGGAGCCGAGCAGCACGTTGCTCGGCTTGAAGTCGCGGTGCATCACCCCGGCCCGGTGGATCGCGGCCAGCGCCGTCGCCGTCGTGACCGCCAGCCGGATGAGCGCCGACCCGGTGATCGGGCCCTGCGCGCTCACCTGCTGCTGGAGCGACGGGCCCTCGACGTACTCGCTCACGATGTACGGACGTCCGTCGAGCGCCCCTACCTCGAGCACCCGGGCCGTGCAGAACTCGGCCACCCGGCGCGCCGCCTCAGCCTCCCGCTCGAAGCGCCGGACCGCCTGCCAGTCGTCGGCGAACCTGGCGTGCAGCATCTTGATCGCCACTCGCTCGCCACCCGCGCCGACGCCCAGGTAGACACCGCCCTGGCCGCCCTCACCGATGAAGTGGGTGACCTCGAAGGAGCCGACCTTCCCGGGGTCGCCCGGCCGCAGCGCGCGCACTAGAGCCGCGGACGAGCACCCAGGTGACTGATCGCCTTGGCCGCCAGGTGGCAGCCGCTCGCCAGCGCCTCGGCCGGTGGCTTGCCGTCGAGCCAGGTGGGCAGGAACCCGGCGCAGAACGCGTCGCCCGCGCCGGTGCCGTCGATGATCCGGTCGACCGGGTCGGCCGCCACCTGGACCGGGTCGGGACGCCCGTTGCCGTACCAGAGCGCGCCGTCGACGTTCATCTTGATCACGACCTGCGGGAACCAGGCCGTGAGCACCTTCGCCGCGGCCTCCGGGTCGTCGCGGCCGGTCAGCACGCGCGCCTGCTCGGCGTTGGCGAACAGCAGCTTCACGCCGTTCGTCCACTCCAGGAACGGCTCAGCGCCCGTGCGGTCGAGCGGCGCGGACGACGCGCAGTCGACCGAGATGGACATCCCGGAACGCCGGGCCATGTCGAGCGCCGCCAGGCCGGCGTCGCGCGAGCCCTCGTTGATCAGCGTGTAACCCGACAGGTGCAGGTGGCCGCCGCCGTTGAACAGGTCGCGCGGCAGATCTTCGGGCGACAGCGCGGCGTTGGCCCCCGGGTCGGAGAGCATGGTGCGCTCGCCCTTGTGCGTGACCAGCACCACGCAGGTGCCCGTCGGCCGTTCGGGGTCCATGACGAGCCGGGCGTCGACGCCGTAGCCCATCAGCTCCATGTCGCGGTTACGACCGGTGATGTCGGCGCCTCTGCGCCCGATGAAGGCCACCTCGGCCCCCTCGACGGCCAGCCACGAGGCGATGTTCGCCCCCGAGCCGCCACCGTGCATCGTCACGATCGCCGGGGTGTCGCTCGCCCTGGCGAGCGCATAACGGGCGCGCGCGACCGCGTCGGTCATGAGATCGCCCACCACGACGACCCGCGTCATGATGCCACCACCTTGCCTACAGAACGAGCCTGGCCAACGGCAAAACTAACAGCTTCCGGCCTGCCCGTGGGGCCGACCACGGACACAGGCGCACAGTCGATGCACAAGCGTTGCCCAACGGGCCCCAAGAGCCGTGGCACAGGGGAATCGGGCTACGCTCGGGACTGTGGAGGCTCACTACCCGGCCCACTGGGAGGCGGACGTCGTCCTGGCCGACGGCGGCACCGCGCACGTGCGCCCGATCAGGCCCGCCGACGCCGACCGGCTGCGCGCCTTCTACTCCCGCCTCTCCCCTGAGACGATCTACTTCCGGTTCTTCGGGCCGCACCCCAGGCTGTCCGACCGGGAGGTCGAGCGGTTCACCAACGTCGACTACGTCAACAGGGTCGCGCTGATCGCCACCATCGGCGCCGAGATGGTCGCCGTCATCCGCTACGACCGCGTCGAGCCGGGCGAGGCCGAGGTGGCCTTCCTCGTCGAGGACGCGCACCAGGGCAGGGGAGTGGCCTCGGTGCTGCTCGAACATCTCGCCGCCACCGCCCGTGAGCACGGCATCGCCAGGTTCGTCGCCGACGTGCTGCCCGCCAACATGAAGATGATGGGCGTGCTGCGCCAGGCCGGATACACGGCCGAGAGCAGCTTCGCCGACGGCGTCGTCCGCATGACGCTCGACCTCACCCCGACCGTCACCTCCGCCGAGGTCACCACCTCACGCGAGCACGCCGCCGAGGCCAGGTCGATCGCCAGGCTCCTCACCCCCGGCTCCGTCGCCGTCGTCGGCGCCTCCCGCGAGCCCGGCGGCGTCGGCCAGACCGTGCTGCGCAACCTGCTCGCCGCCGACTTCACCGGGCCCGTCTACCCGGTGCACCGCGAGGTGCGCGCCGTGGCAGGGGTGCGGGCCTACCCGAGCGTGACCGCGATCGACGGCGACGTGGACCTCGCCGTGGTGGCCGTGCCCGCCGAGAGCGTGATCGACGTGGTCGAGGAGTGCGCCGAGAAGGGGGTGCACGGGCTGGTGGTGGTCTCGTCCGGGTTCGGCGAGACCGGGCCTGAAGGCCGCGCCAGGCAGGACGCGCTGGCCCGCATCTCCCACGCGTACGGGCTGCGCGTCGTCGGCCCCAACTGCCTGGGCATCGCCAACACCGACCCCGCCGTCAAGCTGAACGCCACCCTCGCCGCCACCGTCCCCGGCCGTGGGCGGGTCGGCTTCTTCAGCCAGTCGGGCGCGCTCGGCACCGCGCTGCTCCAGCGGGTGGCGCAGCGCGGCATGGGCATCTCGTCCTTCGTCTCCGCGGGCAACCGGGCGGACGTCTCGGGCAACGACCTGCTGCAGTACTGGGAGGAGGACCCCTCGACCGAGGTGATCCTGCTCTACCTCGAATCGCTCGGCAACCCGCGCAAGTTCACCCGCCTGGCCAGGCGCATCGCGAGCGTCAAGCCGATCGTGGTGGTCAAGTCCGGCGGCAGCCCGGCCGGGCACTCGGCCGAGGCGCTCAGGCTGTCCGACTCGGCGATCAGCTCGCTGTTCTCCCAGGCCGGGCTGATCCGGGTCGACGACCTCATACAGCTCTTCGACGTGGGGCAGCTCCTGGCGTACCAGCCGCTGCCGTCGGGGCCGCGGGTCGGGCTGGTCACCAACTCCGACGCGCTCGGGCTGCTCGCGGTCGACGCCTGCGTGGCCGCCGGGCTGGAGCCCCGTCCGCCGGTGAACCTGGGGGCCGCCGCGGGGGCCGCCGAGTTCGGCGCGGCGCTGGACGACGTGCTCGCCTCTCCCGACGTCGACGCGGCCGTCGTGATCTACATGCCGCCGATCCCCGGTACGGCCGAGGCGGTCGCCGCCGAACTGCTCCGCGTCTCCGGCGCCGCCTCCGGGAAGCGGGCCACGGGGGGCGGTGTATCGGGGGGTGCCGGCAAGCCCGTGCTCGCGACCTTCGAAGGCTACCTCGGCATGCACCCCTGCCTCAGGACCGGCGACGGCGCGACGCCCGGGCCCGGCTCCATCCCGTCCTATGCCGCGCCGGAGGAGGCGGTGCGGGCGCTCGCCCACGTGGTGCGGTACGCGACCTGGCGTGCCCATCCGGCCGTCCCGCCGCCGGAGCTGGACGGCGTCGACACCGACCGCGCCCGCGCCCTGGCCATCCGCGCCCTGACCTCGCCCCCGGAACCCCTTCAGGAGGAGCCCGCCGGCTCGCGCGAGCCGGGGTTCGGCCCTGCGTTCGCTGGTCTCTCCGGCCTCTCGGCCGGGCCTGCGGATCTTCCCGGGCCTTCCTCCGCGTCCGGTGCGCGCGCCGCGCGGGGCCCCGCGTCCGGGCTGTTCGCCGCGCCGGGGCCACCTGTGGAGATCGACGCGGCCGAGCTGCTGTCCTGCTACGGGCTCGCCGTCTGGCCCGCCGAGGTCGTTCGGTCGCCCGACGAGGCGGTGGCCGCCGCCGAGCGGCTCGGCTGGCCGGTGGTGCTCAAGGTGGCCGACCCGGAGGCCGCGCGCCGTGCGGGAACCGTCCGGCTCGGCCTCGGGGGGCCGGAGAGCGTGCGTCACGCGTACGCCGAGTTCGCCGAGCAGCTCGGCGCGGACGTGGAGCTGGCCGTCCAGCGGATGGCGCCGCAGCCCGCCGTGCCGACCGTGGTGGGAGTCGTCGAGGACCCGGCGTTCGGGCCCGTGGTGTCGTTCGGGCTGGGCGAGGTGACCGCGCGGCTCCTGCTCGACCAGGGCTTCCGGCTGGCCCCGCTGACCGCCGAGGACGCCTCCGGGCTGGTGCGGTCAGTCCGCGCCGCGCCGCTGCTGTTCGGCCAGTACGGCTACCCGCCCGTGGCGGTCGACGCGCTGGAGGACCTCCTGGTGAGAGTCGGCCGCCTGGCGCACGACCTGCCCGAGCTGGCGCGCCTCGACCTCGACCCGGTGCTGGTGGGGGAGTCGGGCGTCATCGTGCTCGGCGCCAGGGCCACCCTCCGCACCCCACCGGGCCCGCGCCTCGACGGCGGCCCGCGGAGGTTGGCATGAGGCCGGCTCTTTCCCACGCTGAGCGCTCATTAAAACCTTAAAGATAGCATTTATCGTAATAACCATTTAAATAAATGTTATATAGCGATATGTCCACGAGGTGAGCGCACAGCGTAGCCCTGGCAGGATGGACCCATGAGGGAAACCCGAGTCTCCGCCGCGGGTCTGCGTGAGGCGATAGAGCGCAGCGGCTACTACCCCGACCTCGTCACCGATGCGGTCGAATCCGCGCTGGGCAAGGAGGCCGTTACCGCCTTCGTGGTCCACCACGAGGCCACCTTCGATCCCGCGATGGAGGTACGCAGGCACGTCACCGTCCTGGTGCTGTCGGCGACGAGGCTGCTGGTCTGCCACACCGACGAGCACCCGGCCGTGGAGGGCGTCTCCACTTCCCACGCCTCGACCACCACGGAGGCGGTCCGCCTGAGCCGCGTCCAGTCGGTGGCGGTCACCCGCGTGGTCCCCGACCCCGCGTCCTACGTCCCCGGAGTGCCGCCGACCGAGGTGACGCTCACCATCGGCTGGGGCGCCATCTCCCACGTGGATCTCGAACCCGCCACCTGCGGCGACGAGAACTGCGAGGCCGACCACGGCTACACGGGCGCGATCACCGCCGACGACCTCTCCCTCCGGGTCAGCGAGGCGGCCGACGGCCCGGAAGCGGTCACGCACGTCCTCGCCTTCGCCAAGGCCCTCTCGGAGGCCACCGCCAGGGCGGCCGCCTGACGCGCCCGCGGTTCACCGGCCGCCGCCCACACGGGCGGGGTCACTAGGATCGGGGCATGGCCGACAACCCGCCGCTGGTGCCGTGGTACGGCTCCGCGTCGCTGGCGGATCTGACGCCGTCCCTGCTGGCCGCCCTGGGCGTGGGCGGGCAGAACGTGCTGCGGCTGGAGCCCGCCGAGCGGGTCTGCCTGTTCCTGGTCGACGGGCTCGGCGCCGAGCTGCTGAGGGCGCACCCCGACCGGGCGCCCTTCCTCACGGCCGCCACGGGCCGGACCCTCACCGCCGGATTCCCCGCCACCACCGTCACCAGCCTGTGCTCGCTCGGCACCGGCGTCCCGCCGGGCGAGCACGGCATGGTCGGGCTGACGCTGGCCGTCCCCGGCACCCGCCACGTGTTCAACTGCCTGCGCTGGACCCTGCCCGACGGCCTGGTCATGGACCCGCTCCAGTGGCAGCCCGCCACCACCGTCTACCAGCGCGCCACGGCCGCCGGGATCTCCTCCTCGTACGTGGCCCCCGCCGAGTTCGAGGGCACCGGCCTGACCGAGGCCGTCTACCGGGGCGTCCGCTACCTGCCGGCCGACAGCGTCGACGAGCGCGTCGAGCGGGCACGGGCGGCCCTGGCCGAGCCCAGGGCGCACGTCACCGTGTACTACGGCGATCTCGACGCGGCCGGCCACATGACCGGGTGGGGCAGCGAGGAGTGGCTGCGCCAGCTCGAGATCGTCGACTCGATGGCCGAGCGGCTGGCCGCGGCGCTGCCTCCCGGCTCGGCGCTGTACGTCACCGCCGACCACGGCATGGTCAACGTGACCGAGAAGATCGACGCCGAGAGCGTCCCCGAGCTGGCCGCCGGCGTGGCGATGCTGGGCGGGGAGGCCAGGGCCAGGCACGTGTACGCCGAGCCCGGCGCGGCCGGCGACGTGCTCGACGCGTGGCGCGAGATGTTCGCGGGCCGCGCGTGGGTGGTGCCGCGGCAGGAGGCGGTCGAGGCCGGCTGGTTCGGGCCGCGGGTCAGCGCCGGCTGGCTGGGGCGCATCGGCGACGTCGTCGCCGTGCCGTACGCCGACCTGGCCATCACCGCTCCGTCCCGGCACCCGATCGAGGCCCTGTTCACCGGCTACCACGGTTCGATGACCGGGGCCGAGCAGCACGTCCCACTCCTGGAGGTAAGCAGCCGATGAGCCCGTTGATCACTTCCGCCGAACTCGCCGAACTCGCCGCGCTCGACGGCGCGAGCGTGCTCGACGTGCGCTTCCGGCTCGGCGGGCCGCCCGGGATCGGGCTGTACGACGAGGGGCACATCCCGGGAGCCGTCTACTGCGACGTCGACACCGACCTCGCCGCCCCTCCCGGCCGGCTGGGGCGCCATCCGCTCCCCTCGGCCGAGGACTTCCAGCGGGCGATGCGGCGGCTCGGCGTGTCCGGCAACCGTCCGGTCGTGGTGTACGACGACGCGGGCGGCATGAGCGCCGCTCGCGCCTGGTGGGCGCTGCGGTACTTCGGCCACCAGGACGTCCGGGTGCTCGACGGCGGGCTCGCCGCCTGGGCGGGGCCGTTGTCCAAGGAGCGTCCGCAGGTGGCCGAGGGGGATTTCACCGCCGTGCCCGGCGGCATGCCGTTGCTCGACGCCGACGAGGCCGCCGCGCTGGCCACCAGAGGCGTGCTGCTCGACGCCAGGGCAGCCGAGCGGTACCGGGGCGAGGTGGAGCCCGTCGACCCGGTCGCCGGGCACGTGCCGGGTGCGGTCAGCGCCCCGACCACCGAGAACGTCAGCGCCGACGGCACGTTCCTGGCCGCGGCCGAGCTGCGGCGGCGCTTCGCGGCGCTGGGCGTCACTGACGGGGTGGAGGCGGGCGCGTACTGTGGCTCGGGCGTGACGGCCGCGCACGAGGTGCTGGCGCTGGAGATCGCGGGGCTGCCCGCCGCCCTCTACGTCGGCTCGTGGTCCAACTGGGTCGCCGACCCGGCCCGCCCGGTCGCCACCGGCTGATCGCCCGCACCGAAGCAGGCGAAGCACCACACCCCGGACGCGGCCGAGGCCGCCGCCAGCGCCGAGGCGGGCGCCCGCCCGGCCGCCACGAGCTCGTGGAACATGGTCATCACGGCCAGCGCCTCCTCGTCGCCCACCGGCAGCAGCCCGGCGACGACGCACGACGCGCCCCTGGCCAGGAACGTGCCCGCCAGGCCGAGGGGCGTGCCCTCGGCGGGCGTCCGGGCCATGCCGGAGTCGCACGCCGACAGCACCACCAGCCCGGCCGCCCGCGACAGCCCCAGCAGGTCGTAGGCCATGAGCCGGCCGTCGTCGAGCGTGATGCCCGACAGCAGCGGGCTGCGCGCGTGGAAGACGCCGTGCGCGGCCAGGTGCAGCACGTCGGCCGTGGCCAGCGCCGCCAGCACGGAGTCAGTCCGCGCCGGGATCTCCCGCGCGCCCGGGTGACGGCCGAGCACCCGCGCGACCTCCGCGTGCGCGTGCGCG
>NZ_JBEXUP010000142.1:0-22132 GCF_040614375.1 Nonomuraea sp. NPDC005983 | reverse complement strand
CCCAGCCCCCGCTGCGGGACGCGACCCCCGCGGCCCTGGCCGAGCGGTACGCCGCCGGCCACGCCGCCATCCTGGCGGCCGAGCAGATGGCCACCCGCTACGGCCACCAGGGACGGGCCGCGACGCTGCGCGCCATGGCGGACCCGTCGCGGCGCTTCCTGTCCTTCGACGGCCGCGACGGCGGCCGCACCGTCGAGGTCTTCGGCGAGCTGTCGCGGGCCGAGCGGATCGCCGTGCTGGTCCCCGGCTCCGACACCAACCTCGACAAGTACGGCCTCCTGCGAGGCGGCTCGATCAGGCTGCAGCAGGAGCTCGGCGACCGGTCCGCAGTGATCGCCTGGCTCGGATACCGGACGCCGAGCACCGTGAGCTTCCAGGCGGCGACATCCGGCCGTGCCGACGAGGCCGCTTCCGCCCTGCGCGCGTTCGTGCGGGAGCTGGGCGGGGCCCTGCCCACCGCCCGCATCTCCATGCTGTGCCACTCCTACGGCTCCGTGGTCTGCGGCAGGGCCGCGTCCGGGCTGGACGTCGCGAACATCGTCCTGTACGGCAGTGCCGGCGTCACCGTCGACAACGCCGCCGCGCTGCACACCCGGGCGACCGTATGGGCGGGCCGGGGCTCCGGCGACTGGATCGCCGCGATCCCGCACACGCGGCTCCACCTGCCGTTCACCACCCTCGGGTTCGGCCCCGACCCGGTCTCCCCCCAGTTCGGCGCCCGCGTGTTCGCGGCGGGCGACGGCGGCCACAGCGACTACCTGAAGCTCGGCTCGCTGCCGCTGAGGAACATCGCCAGGATCGTCTCCGGCCAGGCCTCTTCCGAGGTGGCCCGCGGTGCGTGACCTCATCAGGGGGCTCAACATCAGGGGCCTCAACATCAGGGGCATCGACATCAGAGGCATCGACGCGGCGACCCCGCCCGACCGCGACCGTGGCGTCGACGCGCTGCGCGCCCTGGCCATCCTCGGCGTGGTGCTCGGTCACTGGCTGGTGACGGCCCTGGTCTTCGACAGCGGCACGGTGCGCGGCGCCAGCCCCCTGCGCCACCTGCCGCAACTCACCCCGGTCTCCTGGGCGTTCCAGACCTTGGCGGTGTTCTTCCTGGTGGGCGGGCACGTGGGGGCGAAGGGCTACGCGTCCGCCCGTGCCAGGGGCGGGACGTACGGGCAGTGGCTCGGGGCTCGGATGTCCCGGCTGTTCAGGCCGGTCGCGGCCGTGCTGGTGGTGTGGACGGTGGCGGCGGGCGTCATGCTGGCGTACGGGGCCGATCCGGAGGCGGTGCGCACGCTGGTGAAGCTGGTGCTGTCGCCTCTGTGGTTCCTGCTGGTCTTCGCGGCGCTGACGGCGGCGACGCCGCTGGCCGCCAGGTTGCACCCGGTCGTGCCGTTCGCTGTCGTGGCGCTCGTCGACCTCTTCCGGTTGGGCCTGGGCGGCCCGGCCTGGCTCGGCTGGGTCAACGTGGCGGCCGGCTGGCTGGTGCCGTACTGCCTGGGGGCGGCGTGGGCGAGAAGTGCGGAGCGTGGCCGTGCGGCCTGGGCCAAGGGCGGGCTGACCAGCCGTGCGGCCGGGTGGGCGCTGCTGCTCGGCGGTGCCGCCGCCACCGCCGGGCTCGTCCTGTGGGGTGGATACCCGGCCGCCATGGTCGGGGTGCCCGGCGCCGCCGTCTCCAACCTCGACCCGCCCACCCTCGCGGCCGTGACCTTCGGGCTCGCCCAGTGCGGGGCGGCGCTGCTGCTGCTCGGCCCGCTGCGCCGGGCGCTGCGCCGCCCTGCCGCGTGGGCGGCGGTGGCGCTGCTGAACCTGTCGGCGATGACCGTCTTCCTCTGGCACCAGACCGCCATGATCGCGGTCACGGCGGTCGGCCTGCTCGCGGGGGTGCTGCCGGGCCTGCACACCGTCCCGGACGGGTTCGGCTGGGTGCTCGCCCGGCTGGCCTGGCTCCCGGCGTTCGCGGTGGCGCTGCTGGTGTGCTGGGCCGCGTTCCGCACGTACGAGCAGGGACGTCCGCAAGAGCGACCACGGCACCGCCTGACGAAGGAGACCGGTGGCCGCCCCGCACGCCACGACGATCACCGGGTTGGTCATGGACGTGCAGGGCGAACCCGGGCGAGCCGCGCGACCACCACCGCGATCCCCGCGGCCGAGGCCGTCACCAACCAGATCATGAACGTCGGGTACAGGTAGACCACCTGGATCCACATGATGTCGCTGCCCCGGGCGAGGACGCGGAAGATCGGAGCGACCGCCACGCACACGGCGAGCGGCGCAAAATAGGGCAGTAGCCGCCACCGCTGCCATCCCGTACGGCGGGCGGCCCATCGCCGCGAGCGGGCCACGCCGCGCACGGCCAGCCCGACGGTCGCCAGCGTCAGCAGCACGAACACGATGTCGATGACGAGAGTGGACGGCGAGGAGGGGATCGCCGGCGTGGCCCCCTCGATCATGGCGACCAGACCGTCCATGAGGGCGGTGGCGTCGGCGAAGGTCATGCCGGTGTTCGCCATCACCGCGACGCCGTAGCCGGAGTCCGGCATCAGCAGTTGATCGGCGGTGGAGGTGAAAAGGTCGCCGCCGTGCTCGATGACGGGGGTGCCGCGCTCGGTCCTGCCGAGCTCCCAGCCGAGGGCGTACGTGCCGTTCTGCTTGGACGGGGTGCGCATCTCCTTGACGCTCTCAGGGGAGAGGACGCCGTTGTTCTGCGCGATCAGCCACCGGGCCATGTCGTTGGCGGTGCTGAGGACCCCGCCGGACCCGTTGCCGAACCCGGCCGGCTCCGGCAGGGCGACGGCCTGTCCGAGGACGTACAGATGGCCGCGGGCGCTGCCGGGCAGGTCGCGGTCGGTGTCGATGGTCCTGCTGTTACGCATGCCGAGCGGCGTGAACACGTGCGCGTCGAGGTAGGCCGCGAACGGCCGGCGGCTCACCACCTCGACGAGCCGCGCGGCGACCTGGTAGTTGGTGTTGTGGTAACTGAAGGCGGTTCCCGGCTCCGCGGCGAGCCCGGCCGTCCTGAGACGGGCCACGGCGCCTTCGAGGGTGCCGGGCTGGGGCAGGCTCTTCTCGTGGAAGGTCGAGTCGGCCATGCCCGATGTCTGGTTGAGCAACTGCCGTACGGTGATCTTCGCGGCCCTGGGGTCCGCCATGGTGAACTCGGGCAGGTACCCGCGCACCGGCTTGTCGAGCGAGATCTCCCCCTTCTCCGCCAGTTGCATGACGGCGAGGGAGGTGAAGGACTTGCTGACCGAGGCGACAGCCATGGGGGTGTCGGCCGTCAGGGGATCGCCGGAAGCCGTTTTGCCGTACCCGGCGGCGTGGATGACCTGTCTCCCCTTGGTGATCGCGACCGCGACGCCGGGTAGTCCTGTCGCATCGCGGTATCGGGCGACGAACGCGTCCACTGCCGCAGGGGCGAGGTCGTGCGACGGGACATGCCCTGACGCAGGGAGCAGGGCGAGGCAGACCGCGGCGAGAGTGTTTCTGAGCACCCGTCGACGCTATTTATGGGCTTCTTCCCGGACCATTGCGGATCTCCTTCGCGTTCCTTACGGGAAACCGCCATGCCGGTCGAGATGCCGGAACTTACGGTTTTCCGCCATCGAAGTCGGAGGTTCGCCTCCATGGTGACCGTCCCGCGGGCCGCCTACCGTGGGCCGACATGATCAGTCTCAGGGGCTTGTGCAAACGCTACGGCGACCGGATGGCCGTCGACGGCCTGTCGCTGGAGGTGAGACCGGGCACGGTGACCGGCTTCCTGGGGCCCAACGGCGCGGGCAAGTCGACGACGATGCGCATGATCCTCGGGCTCGACCGCCCCACTGCGGGCAGGGCGCTGATCGGCGGCGTGCCGTACCACCGGATCAGAAACCCGCTGCGGACGGTGGGCGCGATGCTGGACGCCCGCGCGCTGCACCCCGGACGCAGCGGGTACGCGCATCTGGTGGCGCTGGCGCGCAGCAACGGCATCGCGCGGAACCGGGTGGCGGAGGTCCTGGAGCGCGTCGGGATGTCGGACGCGGCGCGCAAGCGGGCCGGCGGTCTGTCGCTGGGCATGAGCCAGCGGCTCGGCATCGCCGCGGCGCTGCTGGGCGATCCGGAGGTGCTGCTGTTCGACGAGCCCGTCAACGGCCTGGACCCCGACGGCGTGCGCTGGGTGCGCCACCTGATGCGCTCGCTGGCCGGCGAGGGGCGCACCGTGTTCGTCTCCAGCCACCTGATGAGCGAGATGCAGCTCACCGCCGACCACCTGGTCGTGATCGGCAAGGGACGCCTCATCATGGACGCCCCGCTGACGGAGGTCATCGCCCGCAGCTCCCTGACCGCCGTGGTCGTCCGCACACCGCACGCCGCCGACCTGTCCGCACGGCTGAGTGCCACCGGGATCACGGTGGAACGGCCCGGCGAGAACGAGCTCGTGGCCAACGGCGCCACGGCCGAGCACGTCGGTGACGTCGCGTACGAGGCGGGCATCCGGCTGCACGAGCTACGCACCCGCGAGGCCTCGCTGGAGCAGGCGTATCAGGAGTTGACCGAGAGCAGCGTGGAGTACGGCACCAAGAGAGCAGGGGCGTGACATGCGGGTCACAGAGCTGGGGCAGGCGATCGGCGCCGAATGGACGAAGCTGTGGTCGGTCCGCTCCACCTGGTGGTGCCTGGCCGGCGCGACCGCGCTCATGGCGGTGAGCGCGCTGACGCTCGGCGGGGCCACAGCCATGGACCCGCTGCGCGGGGGGATCCGCTTTCCGGCGAGCGAGCCGGTGGTCTCGGCGACGTCGTTCGCC
Organism: Nonomuraea sp. NPDC005983; assembly: GCF_040614375.1. Classification (NCBI taxonomy): domain Bacteria; kingdom Bacillati; phylum Actinomycetota; class Actinomycetes; order Streptosporangiales; family Streptosporangiaceae; genus Nonomuraea; species Nonomuraea sp. NPDC005983. The sequence goes on along the minus strand of NZ_JBEXUP010000142.1, from coordinate 17,354 downwards.
CAGTTCGCGCTGGTCGCGCTGGCGATGCTGGCCGTCACCTCCGAGTACGCGTCGGGCGGCATCCGGGCCACGCTGCAGGCCACGCCGGTCCGCGGCCGGATGCTCGCCGCGAAGGCGCTGGTGGTGGGGCCGGTGATGGCGGTCGCGGGAGTGGCGTCCGGAGGCGTGGCCACGGCGGTGGTCTTCCTGGCGCTGTCCGCCGAGGTGTTCGGCGGCCGGGTGGTGCTGCCGCCGGCGCAGGTCGCGCTCGACCTGCTGAGGGTGGGGGTGTTCTTCGCCCTGGTGTCGGTGATGACGCTCGGCGTGGGCACCGCCATCCGCAGCGCGGCGGGCACCCTGACGGTGGTGTTCATGCTGCTGATGGGCGTGCCGCTGATGCTGCTCACGACGGGAGGCGAGGCGGCGCTGGCGGTGTCCCTGCGCATGCCGCTGTTCGCCGGGCTGGCCTTCATGGGCAGCACCGACAACCTGACCGGCGGCCCGATCCCGTACTCGGCGGGGGAGGGGCTCGCCTGGCTGCTCGCGTGGACGGCGGCGGCCCTGGCGGCAGGCCATGCCGTACTACGCCGACGCGATGCCTAGACTGCGGGCCGTGTCAGCTACGCGCATCGGGCGGACCCTGGTCGGAGTGCTCGCGGGCATGCTCCTCGGGGGCGTCGAACTGGCTTTTCTCGCCGTGGCGTGGCCGGCCCGCCTGATCGCCGCCACGCGGCCCGCCGCCGACCGCGGCCTGGCCAGGCTGGTGGCGCTCGAGCGGGTTCGGCTGGCCACCTGGCTGGACCATGACGCACCGCAGACCGGCGGCGGTTACGGCTTCCTCGCGGCCCGCGCCGCTCTGGGCGTCGTCGGCGGGTACGGCTGCGCGGTCGGCCTGTTCATCGGCGGGCTGCTGCTGTTCGGAGGGGTGTGGGACCTGTCGTGGGGCGAGTCCGAGTCGGTGCCGCTGAACCTGCCGGGCGTGCGGCTGGTCACCAGTAGCGGGGTGCTCGGGCTGACCAGCGCCGCGGTCGTGCTGACCCTGGTCGCGCTCGGGGTGTTCGCCGTGGGGGCGGCCGAGCGGCGGCTGGCCGACAACCTGCTCGGGCCGGGCGGCCAGGAGCTGATGCGCAGGCGCATCGCCGAACTGACCGCCACCCGCTCGGGCATCGTCAAAGCGGTGGACGACGAGCGCAGAAGGATCGAGCGCGACCTGCACGACGGCGTGCAGCAACGGGGGGTGGCGCTGGCGATGCTGCTCGGCCGCGCCCAGCACAGCCCCGACCCCGTCCGCACCGGTGAGCTGGTCGCCCAGGCCTACAGCGAGTCGCGCCGGCTCTTGGACGAGCTGCGCAGCGTGGCCTGGCGGATCTACCCCACCGCGCTGGACGAGCTGGGCCTGCGCGCCGCGCTCGCAGGCGTCGCCGAGCGCTCCGGCGTCCCGGTCACCGTGCACTACGGGCTGGCCGTACGGCCCGTCTCAGAAGTCGAGACCGCCCTGTACTTCGTGGCCCGCGAAGCGATCACCAACGCGATCAAGCACGCGCGGGCGCATGACATCCTGGTCGTGTTGACCGAGGACGAGCGGACGGTGAGCGTGGCCATCTCAGACGACGGCGAGGGCGGCGCCGATCCCTCAGGAGGCGGGCTGTCCGGGCTGGCCAGGCGCGTCCTGGCGCTCGACGGAGCGTTCGGCGTCGACAGCCCCGAAGGCGGCCCGACAAAGATCACCGCGACTCTGCCCAAGGAGCCGTCGTGCGGCTGATCCTCGCCGACGACTCGGTGCTGCTCCGCGAGGGCCTGATCCGGCTGCTCGACGACGCCGGGCACGAGGTCGTCACCGCCGTCGGAGACGCTCCGGCGCTGCTCGCCGCCGTCGAAGAGCACCAGCCTGACGTGGCGGTGGTCGACGTGCGCATGCCGCCGACCTACACGAGCGAGGGGCTGCGGGCGGCGCTGGAGATCCGCGAACGCTGGACGGGCGTCGGCGTGCTCGTGCTGTCGCAGTACGTGGAGAAGACCTACGCCGCCACGCTCCTGGCCGGAAACACCGAGGGGCTGGGGTACCTGCTCAAGGACCGGGTTTCGGAGGTGGCCGACTTCCTGGAGTCGCTGGAGCGGGTGCAGGCGGGCGGCACGGTCTTCGACCCCGAGGTGGTCCGCCAGCTGCTCGCCCGCACCACCCACGCCGATCCGCTGAGCAGGCTGAGCCCGCGCGAGACGGAGGTGCTGCGGCACCTCGCGCAGGGCTACGTCAACGCGGCGATCGCCGAGCGCCTGCACGTGTCGCTCAGCACCGTCGAAAAGCACGTCAACGCCGTCATGGACAAGCTCGACCTGCCGCGCGACCCGACCTACAGCCGCAGGGTGCTGGCCATCCTGCACTACCTCGACGACTGATCGCACAGCTGAGCCGCATCTCCCGTCTTGCGCGGAACCCTGGCGGGGCGGGGCTCGTTGTCCAGGACGACGGTCGATCGCCGAGCTTTCAGGAGTCGCAGCGTGGGAATCACCGGCATCATCTCCGGCATCATCATCGGCGCCGTGATCGGCGCCCTAGGACGACTGGTCATTCCGGGACGCCAGCGCATGCCGATCTGGCTGACGATCGTGATCGGCGTGGTCGCGGCCCTGATCGGCACCGCCATCGCGACCGTGCTGGGTGTGGCCGACACCCGAGGCATCGACTGGATCGAACTCGGCATCCAGGTCGCGCTGGCCGCCCTGGGGGTGTCGTTGACGGCGGGCCTGTACGGCAAGCGCGGCGGATAGGGGCGCGCCGGTTCAGGAGGAGACCCGAGGGGCGTAGCGGCCGGTGAGCCAGGCCGCGACGCCGACTAATGTGCCCCGCATGCCACTTGACGATGCACTGACGGCCCGGATGGCCGAGCCCGGCTTCTGGGCCGCGTACCTCTTCGAGGATGACGCGGACGAGGATGACGCGGATGGGGATGACGCGGAGTCGCTCAGGGCGGAGTTCGGCTTGGGCGACGAACTCGCGCTCGTGCTCGACCTCGACATCACCGGCGAGTCCTTCGAACTCGCCCTGATCGCCCCCGGGCTGGCGGAACCCGCCGAACTCGGATGGGACGACCAGGCCCACTTCCATCCACACGTGATGCGCTGGGCGGAGCTGGACCTGCTCGCCCGGGCCCTGGCGCTGCACGATCCGCAGATGCGCCACCCCGGGCCGGTTCTCGCGTTGCTGGCCCGCTTCGTCGTCCTGGACGAGCAGGACGACCTCGACACCATCACCCCCTTGATGGACGCGGCCTTCCGCATGCTGCGCCCCGGTCCGCGCGACGGTGTCCGTGCCGAGACCCGCGACTGGTTCGAACTGCGCGACCTTCGCGGCACCGGCCTGAGCTGGACCGCCGGACCGGACGGTCACCCAGCGGTCGAGCAGATCCACGCCGACAGCGCCGCACGGCCGCTCTATTCGCTGCGCACCCCCGACTCCGCTGACTTTCCCTTCACCGCCTGGGCGGCTCTGCTCGACCGCGCCGGGCAGCTCCTCGCCACCGCGACGGCCGACCCGTCCCTGGACGACCCCGCCGTCCGCGCCGCCCTGAAACGCTGCACCGCGACCAGGGGGTACGCCCATCTCACGCCGCTCGCCGAGGCGTTGCGCGCCGCCGGCGTCGCCCAACCCGTCCTGCTGCGTGCCCTGGACGAACCGGTGAGCAGGGCGGAGTCCTGCTGGGCCGTGGAGGTGCTGGCCGGGCTTCCGCAGGGGTCGCTGGTGAAGCGATGGTTCGGGCGGAGCCCGCTGTCCACCGCCCGCTCATGGGAACTGAGCCTGACCCTCGCCATCGAAGGGCGCGCGGCGGAGCACTCCCGCGTCCTGACCTCCGATCTGGCCGGCGCGCTGAAAGAGGCGGGGCTGGGCGGGGCGGAGATCGCAGGCGGTTCCTCCCGCCAGGCGGCCGACGGAACGTATGTCGACGTGTCGACAACGGTGGACGTGCTCGTCCGCGACGACCTGGCACGGGGAGTGTCGCTGATCTCCGAGCTCCTGCGTCGCCACGACGCGGCCGCCACGGCCGAACTCCGCCACACCTCGCCGCCGTACGACCGCATTGCGCTGCTTTGACGGCGATGGCCAACCCAGTGCGGGACAGGCGGGCGCAGTGGGTCCACCTTGTTGGTCGGGTCGCCATGGCGCAGCCAGCGTGCACCGGGACAGGCGTGGCCGATCGCGATCCGGCTACGGTTGACGGCCGTTCGGGCACGTCGTCAGACGGGAGGCGAGCGAGGCGGGGGTGCGTCCGATGAGGTCGCGGGCCGTGCGGGCGAAGTGCGCCTGGTCGGCGAAGCCCGCGTCGGCCGCCGCCGTCGCAACCGACGCGCCGGGCAGGGCGGCGACCGCCGCGCGCAGCCGCGCCCACTGGCGTAGCCGCACCAGCGGCGTCCCGACCGACTCGCGGACCAGGGCGCGCAACCGCGGCGCCGAGAGCCCGACGTCCGCGGCGATGGCGGCGATGGGCCCGGGACAGGTGAGCTGCCCGAGCGCGTGCACCACCCTGGGATCGGGGACGCGCCCGGCTCCGACGAGGGCGGTCACCTCGGCCCGAGCCGCATCGAGGTCGGGGGCGCCGGGACGCCCGAGAGCGGCGAGCACCCGCCGCACCTCGGCCTCCCCGAGCGGAACCACGCCCGCACCGGGGCGCAGCAGCCACGGGTCGATGAACAGCGCGACGTAGGAGGACGTCGCGGCGCAGGTATGGGGGAGGTGCGGCGGCACGATCACCCCGGCCGCCGCGACCGGCATCCGCCCGTGCACCCCGGCCTCCACGTGCCCGCCGACCGGCAGCACGACCTTCCACACCGGCTGCCGGTGCCGGCGGACGCCGAACCCGCCGGACTCGGCGAACATCGTCACCCCGCCGCCGGAGACGAGCACGCGCCGGTGACCGTCGCCGAGGAACGCGCCAGGGACGGTCGTCATCGCCGGCGAGGCCAGGGGCGACGGCCCGGAACAGGGAACGGGTGCGTCGGCAGAGGTACGTCCGTTCTGTTCCAGCGTCAGATGGGAACGGGGAGCGGGTGCGTCGGCGGAGGCGCGATCGTTCTGTTCAAGCGTCCGCCGGTCGGCTGGGACATCATCGCGTCATGCACGATACCGCTGCGGTCGCCCTCGCGATCTTCCTGGTCCTGGTGGGGATCTCCCACTTCCTGTTTCCCGGCTACTTCCGCACCCTGGTCCCGTCCTGGCTGGGCGGCTGGGCGGGGATGCTCGTCGCGGGCAGCGGGGTGGCGGAGGTCATGGTCGGCGGGCTGGTCCTGGTACCGGGATGCCGGGTGGCCGGTGGCTGGGCCGCCGCCGCGCTCATCACCGCCTACCTCGCGTCCCACTTCGACGCGCTGCGTCACGCACGCCGCGACCGGCCGCGTCTGCTGGAGCGGCCGGTGGGCGTCGTGGCGCGGCTGGCGGTCAACATCCTGTACATCGGCTGGGCGGCCGCGGTGGCGCTGACGGCGGCGTGACGCCCCTGCGCCCGAGTGCTGCTGGTGGGCCTCGCCGGCCGGGCTCGAACCGGCGTCCACCCGGTCCCGAGCCGGGAGCTCTACCGCTGAGCTACGACGAGGCCACGTCCATGGTGTACGGCACCGCCGGCCGGGCTCGAACCGGCGCCCACCTGGATGAAGAGCCAGGCGTTCTACCGCTGAACTACGGCGGGCCGAGCCCAGTCTGCTCGATCCTTCTCGCGGATGCCACCGATTAACGGTGGCCTACTGCGCGGGTAGGTCGCTCGCCACCACGCCGGAGGCCAGCCCGTGGCGGGCGTCGCCGGCCAGTTCGGGCTTCACCGGCTTGCCGCTGAACACCCGGGCTCGACGCAGCAAGGACGCCCAGACCGGATCGGCGATGCTCACCCCGTGCACCAGCTCGGGCGTCGGGCGGAAGACCGCCACCCCGCGCTTGGGCGCGGGCGCGGTCCAGCCGGAGCCCACCGGGTCCAGCCCTGCCGTACGGCAGGCGGCCTCGACGTCGGCTCGGGTGCATGCCGCCCGCCCGTCCAGAACGTCCCAGGGGAGCGGCAGCGCGGCCCACACGGCGGTGTTGGGATCGACGCCGCCGCCGGCGCTCTCGTGCCAGGCGGCCAGGTCGGCGGCCATCAGCCGCATCGCCTTGCCCGGACAGGCCGCGTCCAGCAGGCGCAGGGCCCCCAGCGAGGCCAGGCAGGCGAGCCACCCGGCACGGGCCGCGTTGTAGGCGACGGCCAGGTTGTTCCAGGTGGTGGAGTCGTCGCCGCGCCGCACGATCATCGAGGCGCGGTCGGTGCCCGGCTTCCACCGGGCGCGCAGCAGCTCGGCGCTGTGCCGCATGACCGCCGACCACTGGCCGAGCAGCCGCCCCCGCTCCTCGTCGACCAGGTGGTCGAGGACGTCGGGCGTGGTCCGCACCTGGGCGATCATCCACCAGTCGCTCCTGTCGGTGCACCGGTCGAGCAGGAGGGCGGCGATCTCGTCGAACGGGTTCTCCCGCCCCGACAGGCTGAACTCCCGGCGCAGCTTGCGCCGCGCGGTGTAGTAGGCCACGAAGCAGGCGGCCTCGACGTCCGCGGCGAACCGGTCGACCGGGATGTCGGCGCCGAACCCGATGACGCTCGCCATGAGCAGCCGCCGCTTGTCCTGCTCCACTTCCAGCGTGCCCGCCTTGGCGGCGACTCGGCGCAGCATCCGGAAGCGGCGGTTGTACTGCCGCTTCGACAGGTCCATTCCTGCCGCGTCGCGGGCGTCCCGGTTGAGCCGGTCGGCCAGGAAGTCGCTCCGCTCGGGCGCCCACCGGATCGAGCGCCCCATGGTCGCCGCGAACTCCAGCAGCGACGCGGGGTCGTCGGGGTCGACCTCGACGGACTGCCCGAACAGCCGGGCGGCGGCGGCGACCTGCCGGGCTCCGCCGACGGGCCTGGCGTAGTCGGCGGACATCGAGGAGAACCAGCCCTGGCGGCGGGAGGAGTGCTTGGCCGCGCGCTCAAGCACCACGCGCTCGCGCCGCGGCAGCCGCCCGGCCAGTGCCTGAAGCACCAGGTCGGCGACGTCCTCGGGCCGGTACCGCCGGTCCAGCGAGCTGTGCAGCTCCTCGAGGATCTCCCGGCGGGGTCTGTCCGTGCGGAAGTTCATGGACGCCATCATCGCCACCGACCTGGGCCGGTTTCGACTGATTTATCGTCATGCCGACGATCGGCCGTAGACGATCAGAGCCCACGTGAGGCAGCCGAACGCGGCCGTGTTGGCCAGGGCACGGACGGTGTTCCAGATGACCCAGGCGGACTCGAACCGCTCGCGCACGGCGGCGACGTCCGCGATGTGGCCGGGCTTGCCGGCGGCGGCGAGCTGGTCGTTGAGCGGGACGTTGACGGCGCTGGTGATGACGAACATCACCAGATACAGGACGAGCCCGGCGATGATCCATGGCAGCGCCTCGCGCCCCTCCCCACGCCAGGCCAGGAACGCCGCCAGCGCGGTGAACCCCAGCGCGCCCAGGAAGCTCAGCATGAACCAGCCGTTGACGATGGTCACGTTGATGCGCTGCATCACGTCCACGAACGTCCGGTCGCCCGCCGCCTTGAGCGCGGGCATGACCGCGTAGGCGAAGGCGGCGAACAGCCCGGCCATGAGCCCGGTGGTGATCGTGGCGGCGATCAGCGACACGGTCTGCGCGAGTCTCATGGCGTCCAACTTCCTTTACCCGTGGAACGGCCGCCCGGCCGCTCTCGTGTGATCGACATACCGATCATTGAAGTACGGCAAGGTGAGACGTTCCATAGCCAGAAAGCGCAACTCCATACGTAATCGTCTAACTAGACGCTGGCCGACGCGCGTGCGGCGCCGTGACCACCTTGAGGGCGGTGGTCGCGTGAAGCCGGCTCGTGCAGCCTGATGGCCCCGTGTCCTGCGGCGCCGAGCTTCTCGCTCGACATCGACGGCGAAGCAGCCCAGTACGCCCGATTGCTGCGCCACCTGCCGGCCGGGCTCAACGAATGGGCGGTGCATCCGAGCACCGGCGGCGAGGAATCGCGGTCGATCGACGACGGCTGGCGGGTGCGCCGGACCGGCTACGCGTTCCTGACCTCACCGGAGGCTCGCGAACTCCTCCGGCAGGAGGGCATCGTCGTGATCGACTACCGGAGCATCCAACAGGCCTGGTCTCACCGCTTCCGGCGCACCGGGGCCGCTTTCGACGAAGCGGCCCCGGCCTGAAAGCGGTCCGTCAGGCGACGTTCTTGATCTGGCCGTTCTGGACGGTCCACTTCAGGTTGGATGAGGGGTTGGAGCAGTCTCGCCAGAGGTAGGCGGGTACCTTGATCTGGGAGTTGTTGCCGCCGCTGTCGAGGCAGTAGCCGGTGGCGACGTTCTTGATCTGGCCGTTCTCGACGGTCCACCTCAGGTTCGGTGAGGGGTTGGAGCAGTCTCGCCAGAGGTAGGCGGGTACCTTCATCTGGGAGCTGTCGCCGCCGCTGTCGAGGCAGTAGCCGGTGGCGACGTTCTTGATCTGGCCGTTCTGGACGACCCACTTCAGGTTGGACGAGGGGTTGGAGCAGTCTCCCCACAGGTAGGCGGGTGCCTTCATCTGAGACCTGTCGCCGCCGCTGTCCAGGCAGTACCCGGTGGCCGTCCTCCCAGCGGAAGCGTCTGCGTGTCTGTCCGGGCCTGTCGCACCGGCGGCCATCGCCGGGAGCGCGACGGCCCCGACGGCCAGACCGAGCAGAGTCACCGATGCCACCCGGACCGCGTGACGGACATTGATCATCGTGTTCGTCTTCCTTCCGTTCCAGCGGGGAACCGCTCAGCCCCCCAACGTGATCACTTTGGCCGCTGAGGGCCCCGCGGCCCCGCACCGATGCGCGGCGGCGGATTAAAGGTCACGGCAAGGTCTGACCGGACCGCTCCGGGTCCCGTCGAGACCCAGGAGGTGCCGCGGCCGGCGCGTTGGAGCCGCCGCGGCCGACGGGTGGTGGCCCATCGGCCCTGCGGCCGGGGACTTCCGGCCCTGCTCGGCGCCGCGGCCGGCGGGGTCCGATGGGGAGAGGAGGTGGCCGTCATGGCCGGTGTGATCGTGGCGGGGGTCGATGGTTCGGCGCCGGCGCTCGCGGGCGTGGAGTGGGCGGCCGACGACGCCTTCCGCCTGCGCGTGCCGCTGCGCGTCGTCTGCGCGGTGGACCTGTGGCCGTACCCGGTCCCGGAGCTGTTCGTCCCCGACTGGGAGGATGCGCTGTTCAAGGGCGCGCACAAGGTTCTGGCCGAGGCCGAGGCCACGGCGCGCGAGCGTCAGCCGACCGTCGAGGTGAGCACCGAACTCCTCGCGGGGCCTGCCGCGGCCGCCCTCCGCGAGGAAGCGGAGGAGGCGGCCGAGATCGTGATCGGAAGCAGGGGGTTGGGCGGTTTCTCCGGGGCCGTGCTGGGCTCGATCAGCACGAACGTCGCCGGGCACGCGCCCGGCCCGGTGGTCGTCGTCCGGTCGCGGGCCAGCGTGGTGCACGGCGAGATCGTCGTCGGCATCGACGGCTCTCCCGGCTGCGAGCCCGCCCTGGGCTACGCCTTCGAGCAGGCCGCGCTCCGCGGCAGCAGACTTCGAGCGCTGAACACGTGGCAGCTGCCCTACGCGTTCACCCCGCACTTCCCGTACACCATCGACATCGACGAGATGCGCTGGGCCCAGCGCCGCGTCGCCGAGAGTCAACTCGGCCCGTGGCAGGAGAGGTATCCGCAGGTCAAGCTGCTGAAGGACGTCCAGCGCGGGCACCCGGTCGAGGCGCTGACCCTGGCCGGCGACAGGGCGGACCTGCTGGTCGTGGGCTCGCACGGGAGAAGCCCGGTAGGGGCGCTCGCGCTGGGCTCGGTGAGCCGGGGCGTCCTGCACCACGCGCGCTGCACGGTCGCGGTGGTCCGGGCCTGAGAGCAGCCTGTGACCGCGGCGTCAGCTGGGCGCGTCCGCGCTGGGCCGCAGGACCGCCTGCCCCAGGATCCGGTGCAGGTCGGCGCCGGTCACCATGCCGACCAGCCGTCCGCTGTCGACGACGACGGCGATCAGCTGTGCCCGCGTGGGCTGCTGGAGCAGGAGGATGGCGTCGTCATCCGGCGCGAGGGCCGGCACGGGACGCTTCTTGGCCGCGAGCGTGCCCACCTGGGTGGTGCTCCGGAGATCCGGACGCACCGACGCCAGCGTGTCCAGCGAGACGTAACCTGTCGGGTCGCCGAAGAACGTCACCACCGGGAAGACCGTCTGGCGGGAGTTCAGCACGACCTTCTGCACCAACTGCTCGACGTCCATCCAGGCCGGTGCCACGTCCGGCGCCGGTGTCATCACCTCGCGCACGAGCAGGCCGCGCAGCCCGGCGCGGGCGGTCTTGACGGTGAGCTCCTGGCGTGCGCTCACGGCGATGTACCAGCCCAGGAGCGCGAGCCACACGCCGCCCAGCCAGCTCCACAGCAGGGTGCCGAGCAGCCCCAGCGAGATGAGCGTCGTGCCGAGCAGGTATCCGGCCTGTGACGCGGTCCGATCCGCTCGGGCGGCGTCCCCGAACCACCCCCACAGCACCGCGTGCAGCACGCGCCCGCCGTCCAGAGGGGCGCCGGGAAGCAGGTTGAACACGCCGAGCATCAGGTTCATGGTGAACAGCCAGGCCGCGGCCGACGCCGCCAGGGTCGGTTTGGGCAGCACGGCATAGGCGAGGAAGGCCACCGCGGCGATGGCCAGGCTGGCCAGCGGGCCCGCCGCGGCCGTCGCCAGCTCCGTCCGGGGGGTCTTGGCCTCTTCGCCCAGCTCGGTGTAGCCGCCGAGAATCCACAGCGTGATCGAGCCGACTGTGAGCCCACGCCACCGGGCCACCAGCGCGTGGGCCACCTCGTGGGTCAGCAGCGACGCCATGAACAGCAGGCCCGTGGCCGCGGCCACCAGCCAGTACTGCCGTTGGCTATGTCCGGGCACGGCCTGCGGCAGCACGGTCTGGCCCAGCAGGACGACGATGAGCACCGCGATGCCGAGCGCCGACCAGTGCGCGCGCACCTGGACTCCGGCCACCCTTCCCAGCGGAAGAGTCTGCTTCACCTGACCATCATCCTGCGGCGGCGGCCCACCTCGGCAGGGCCGAACCGCCCTCATCGGCAGGACTTTGGTCTATCCGGACCCGGAAGCGAGGCTTCCACGAGGCGGGCGGACGGCTCAGCAGTGTGACGAGCGGTGATCGGGCGGAGCGCCGCGGACTCCCGGTATCGACCCCTGAGCGGGGTGGCACCTGGGTATGACATCGACTTCATACTCCAGTCGGATGGTCTTGTCCGGAAACATGGTCCATGATCGGGATTCCCGAAGATTGGACCTGTAATGCGAAGGACTGTCCCGACGTTAGCCCTCTTACTCTCGCTCGTCCTCCCTCTGCTCCCCATCGCCCCGGCCAGTGCCGCGGCACAGAGCGCCATCTCGTGGGCCCCATGCCAGGAGGACGCCACCGTCGAGTGCGGCACGCTGACCGTGCCCGTTGACTGGAACAAGCCCAGCGGGCAGACGTTCGAGCTGGCGCTCGCTCGGCGCAAGGCCACCGACCCCGCGGCCAGGATCGGCTCGCTGGTGATCAATCCCGGCGGGCCAGGCGGATCCGGCGTGGACGCCGTGCTGAACAACTGGCTCGGCTTCACCCCGGAGATCACAAGCCGCTTCGACGTGGTCGGGTTCGACCCGCGCGGTGTGGCGCGCAGCCACCCGATCCTGTGCTCGCTCGAACTGGCCACCCAGGCGCCCGATCCGCTTTCGCTGAAGAGCCAGGCCGACTTCGACGCGCTGCTGGCCTTCAACGAGCGCTACCGGCAGGACTGCAGGAGCCGCACGGGCCCGCTGTTCGACCAGGTGCACACCGGCAACGTGATCCGCGACCTCGACGCCCTGCGGGCCGCGCTGGGCGACGACAAGCTCAGCTACTACGGCGTCTCGTACGGGACGCTCATCGGCCAGCAGTACGCCCAGCGTTACCCGAGCCGGGTCCGCGCCCTGGCACTCGACAGCAACATGGACCACAGCCTCGGCACCACGGCGTTCCTGGACACCGAGTCCCAGGCCGCGCAGGACTCCTTCGACGAGTTCGTCGCCTGGTGTGACAGGACGGCCTCGTGCGCGTTGCACGGCAGGGACATCCGGGCGCTCTGGAAGGAGCTGCTCGCCCGCGCGGACCGGGGCGAACTGCACCTGCCCGGCCAGCCGGAGATCACCCTGACCAAGTTGCGGCTGATCGGGCAGGCGTTCGGCGCGTTCTACGGCCCGGCGTACAAGGAGCTGGCCGAGTTCCTGGTCGCGCTGGAGAGCGGCGCCCAGACGGCGCGGGCGATCCTCACGCCCGCGCCGGCTCAGGAGGTGATCAACGACGCCAGCCAGGTCTTCTGCCAGGACTACCTGCTGCCCGTCCGCGACTACCGCGAGTATGCGCGCCTGCTGCGCAGGTCGGCGGCGATCGCGCCGGACATGCTGGTCAGCTCGGCGGGCCACGCGCTGGCGACCGCCTGCCTGGGCACGTCCGGTCCGATCCCCAACCCGCAGCGCCGCCTGAACGTCTCCGGCACGCCCACGCTGCTCCTCGGCAACGCGGTGCACGACCCCGCCACGGGCTACCCGTGGGCGGTCAACGCGGCGCGGCAGATCGGGCGCGAGGCCAGGCTGCTCACGTACGAGGGGTGGGGCCACGGGATCTACGGCCGTGGCGAGTGCCCGACCGCCGCGTTCGACGACTACTTGACCTCCCTCGCCGTGCCGAGTAAGGGCGCGCGGTGCCCGGCCATGCCACCTGCGGAGCTGAGCACCCTGCGTGCCCGCCCGCTCCCCGGCCCCGTGCCCGGCCTTCCCGGCTGGGTGCCCGCGGCCCGCTGAACCATCCGATCCGGCTTCGCGGCTCTCCCCGCGAAGCCGGGTCAGGCTCAGTGTCAGCGGAGGTTGCAGAGCTCCACGAGCCCTCCGTGCCCACGCAGGGCGGAAGCCCCATCGGTCACCGACTCGCCCACGGCCACGACCGAACCCGTCCGGCATCTCCGCCGGAGTCCGGCAGCGTTCCTCACCGGCCGCTCGGCTAGTGGGGGCCGCCGCGGCTAGGGACGGCGGACGGGAAGGGTTTCGAGCCCGCGGAACACGTTGGCCGGGCCGCCTCCTCGCCACCGCAGGTCGTCGGGGGCGACGGAGAGCGCCAGGTCGGGGTGGCGCCGCAGCAGCGTGCCGATCGCGATCTCCCCCTCGATCCGGGCGAGCGGGGCGCCGAGGCAGTAATGGATGCCGTGGCCGAACGCGACGTTCCCGTGATCGGTACGCGTGACGTCGAGCTTGTCGGCGTCCTGTGTGTGCGCGGGGTCGCGGTTGGCCGCGCCGAGGACCACGGAGACCACGCTGCCCGCCGGGATGGTGACGCCACCGATCTCGACGTCCGCGGTGGCGAACCGCGGCGTGGCGCGGGCGACCGGGCCGTCGTAGCGCAGCAGCTCCTCGACGGCCGACGGCAGCAGCTCCGGCCTGGCTCGCAGCAGTTCCCGCTGGTCGGGGTGGGTCAGCAGGGCGAGCACGCCGTTGCCGATCAGGTTGACGGTCGTCTCGTGACCCGCGACGAGCAGCAGATTGAGCGTGCCCAGCAGTTCCCGCTCGGAGAGCCTGCCGTGTTCGTCGGTGGCGGCGATCAGGGCGCTGACCAGGTTCGGCTGGTCGTCGACGGCGATCGACAGATCGACGTCCTGCCGGGTGCGTGCGACGAAGCCGGCGAGGTAGTCCTGGATGTGCTGGCGGCCCTGCTTCATGACCTCGATGCCCTCGGGAGTGAGCGGCGGCGTGGTCAGCGCCGTGCTCCAGGCGCGGAAGTCGTCGCGGTCCTCCTTGGGGATCCCGAGAAGCTCGCAGATCACGATGATGGGGAGGGGGAAGGCGAGCTCGGCGATGAGGTCGCTCTCCTTCCTGGCCGCCATGGCGTCGATCAGCGAGTCGGTGATCTCCTGGATGCGGGGGCGCAACCCGTCCATGCGACGGCGGGTGAAGGCCTTGGTGACGAGCTTGCGCAGGCGGGCGTGGTCGGGCGGGTCGGAGCTGAGCATGTTGACGCCCACGGGCCCCTCGCCGGCCTGGTCGATGATGCCGAGCTCGCGCATCCACGACGGGGCGTGGACGGGGTTCTTGGACAGCAGGGGATCGTTGAGCGCGGCACGAGCCTCGTCATAGCGGGTGACCAGCCACGTTTCGATGCCCATCGGACCGCTGATCCGGTGTGCCGGTGCCTCTTCGCGCATGCGCGCGTAGACCGGGTAGGGGTCGGCCGCGAAGGCCTCGCTCCACAGGTCCAACTCGATCACGTCTGCCCCCATTTGAAACGATCTCGTAGCTTATATAAGAGTATTCATCCAGATTAAGAAACCCAAACGTCTCCTAAGTGCCCCAGTAGGATGCCTCTGTGACCTCTGCACCGGGACCCAGGCAACGCAGACGCGGTCAGGTCCTGGAAGCCGCGATCTACGACGCCGTCCTCGCCGAGCTCGCCGCCGTCGGGTACCGGCGGCTGACCATGGAAGGGATCGCGGCACGCGCGCGGACGGCGAAGTCGACTCTGTACCGGCGGTGGAACTCGCGGGAGGACCTGGTCATCGCGGCGGTGCATCAGGCGTTGCCGTACGCCACCGACGTCCAGGACGGCGGCGGCGTGCGCGCCGATCTCGTCGCCGCGCTCGGCCTCATGGCCGAGAACATGTCGGGGCCGATGGGGCGCGTGATCGCTTCCGTCCTCGGCGACTTCGGGCACGCGCCGGAGCTTCAGGACGCGGCCCGAGAGAAGATCATCGCGCCGCGCATCCGCTCGCTCAGGGCCGTGTTCGAACGCGCCGCCGCCCGCGGCGAGATCCGGCCCGGCGCGGTCACCCCGTTCGTCGTCCAGGCCGGCCCCTCGATCGTCTTCAACAACTGCATCCTGCAGGGGCTGCGCCTGACCAGCCAGGACATCGAGAACATCGTCGACCAGGTGCTCATGCCGGCGGTACGTCCGTCCTAGCCCGGTGTCGGCCGGCTCCTGCGCGGATCTCGCAGGCCCACCTCGTGCCGGCCAGGTGGAGGTCAGCGTCAAGGACGACGGTCCGGGCATCCCGGCCGGACTCTCGGAAGTGATCTTCGAGCGGTTCTCCCGCGCGGACCCGGGCCGGTCGCGCGCCACCGGCGGGGCCGGGCTCGGCCTGGCCATCGCCCGGGCGGTGATGGCCGCCCACGGCGGCTCTGTGGACGTGCGAAGCCGCCCCGGCCGGACCGAGTTCCGGCTGCTCCTGCCCGTCCGGTGACGGCGCGCGCTCAGCTCAATTGATACTCATCAAACGGATGTGAACGCCAAGAGATCGCCATATGTCCAGCGGCTGCCACGATCTCCCTGGTCACCGCGTGCATGATGACGGAGTGAGAAGGATCATCGCGGTGGCGGTCGCCTGCCTGGCGGGTGTCGGCTTGCTCAGCACTCCGGCGTCGGCCGCGGACGACGAGCAGATCATCTTCCGTTTCAAGGATCGGCGGATAACCGAGTCCAGTGGGCTGGCCGTCTCGCCGCTCCACGAGGGCGTTGTCTACACCCACAACGACAGCGGCGACGGTGCGGTGTTCTACGCGGTGGGCTCTGACGGGCGAACCCGCGCCACCTACACCTTGAGGGGAGTGCGCGCCCAGGACTGGGAAGCCATGGCGGCCTCCAAGGACCCCGTGACCGGGCAGAGCACGCTCTGGTTCGCCGACATCGGAGACAGCCTTGACCGCACGAGGCCGGACGTGTCGATCTACAAGGTCGCCGAGCCCAGGGTGTTGCGTGATGCGACCGTGTCGGCGACCCGCTACCGGTTCAGCTACGAGGACGGCCCCCGGGACGCCGAAGGAGTCATGGTCCATCCCCGGACCGGCCGTCTCTACGTGGTCAGCAAGGAGTTCTCGGGCGGGCTCTACATCGCACCGAAACGGTTGCGCACGGACAGGGTGAACGTGCTGCGAAAGGTCGGCGGGGCGCCGCCCATGGCCACGGACGCCGCCTTCGCTCCGGACGGGTCGAGCTTCGTGATCCGGACCTACGCCTACGCCTCACTGTTCCGCGCGCCCGACGATCTGATCGTCAAGATCCTGATGCCCGGGCTCCACCAGGCCGAGTCCATCGCCTACACCCTGGACGGTGAGGCCCTGCTCGCAGGGAGCGAGGGCGTCAACAGCCCTGTGTGGCGGGTCCCGATGCCGTCCGAGGTCGTGCAGGACAGGCGCTCACCGCGTCTTCGCTGACACCGGCGGCCCTCCCGTCGGTGCTGCTTCCCGACCGCGGACGAGCGGGAAACAGGGCCGACGGACGTGCGGACCAGGTGCCCGTTCAGCTCCGTGAGCGCGGCTGGAGCGTCCTGTCGATGATGTAGACGGTGGCGTTCTTGGTGACGATGTTGCCGCAGAGCACCTTGGCGCGGCCGGAGATCAGGATGTGGTCGCCGCTGGCCTTGGCGGTGATGGTGCCGCCCTGCAGGGTCTTGAGCGGCCCGCTGGTCAGCTCTGTCGGCGTCTTCTTACCGGCGATGACGTGATATTCCAGGACTCGCGTCAGTTGCGTCTTGTCCTTCAGCAGCTTGGCCAGTTGGCGGCTGTCGGAGGGGAACGCCTGGTTGACGGGGGCCAGGAACGTGATGTCCTTCGCGGTGTTCAGCCGATTGGTCAGCCCCGCCACGCTGATGGCCTTGCCGAGCGTGGTGAGCTGCGGATTGCCGGCCACCGCGGTGGCCAGGCGATGGCCGGCCATGTAGGCGATGCTGCCCTTGCCGGAAGCCGGCAGCGACGAACACCCCGGACCGACGGGTTTGGCTCCCTGGCGGCTCGTGCCCGCGGTGGGCGACTTCGACGGGGAGCGAATGGTCATGTGGCCGCCGGGCGTCGGCGTGGAAAGGGCAGATGCAGGAACAGCGCAGAAGGCGCTTACCGCTACGACGCTCGCACCGAAGGCAAGGAGACTCTTCTTCACGGCGTCCTCCCATCGTCGATGAAGGCAGGTATGGCGATTTGGCCTGATTGGTGTGCACCCCTTTTTCGACTTCTCGGGACCGTGCCCAGCTACGCAGCGCCATATCGTGACATATGCGAAGAAGACGGCAATATGGCGCGCCCTTGGCCGTGGCTCTTCCCTCGTCCCGTGGAGACCTGACCGGACAAGGGGCCGGCCATGGGTGATACCAGACGTAGGTTCGCCCCCGCAAGGTGCTCGGCGAGGTGGTGGTGCCGCTGAAAGCCGTCGCGGGCATCGCGTTCGAGCCCGCACGCAAGGGCGGCCACCTCCGCTTACGCCTGCGCACGGGGACCGACCCGCTGACCGACGCGGTGGCAGGGGCGCTGTCGCCGCCTGCCGACCCGTTCCGGCTGGCCGTGC
>NZ_JBEXUP010000141.1:0-22194 GCF_040614375.1 Nonomuraea sp. NPDC005983 | reverse complement strand
GGCGGCGCGCAGCGCGGCGACGCCGCGCGGGCCGAGCGCCGAGCACACCTCGCGGCCGAGCGCCGCCTTGGCGGCGGCCAGGCGCTCGTCGGAGAAGGAGGTCAGGCAGATGCGGTCGTAGGCACCGGTGCGCCTGACCACCTCGGCCAGCGGGATGATCGCCCCCGTCTCCTTCACGTCGATGTTGAAGCGGACCCCCGGAAAACCACCGATCAAGTCCTCCAGCAGCGGGATCTCGTGCACGCCGCCGATGCGGGCCTGCCGCACCGCCCGGTAGGGCAGCTCGGAGATGCGCCCGTGCCGGTCGGTCACCCGGTCGAGCGTGTGGTCGTGGAAGGCGAGGAGCACCCCGTCAGCGGTCGCGTGGGCGTCGGTCTCGAGGTAGTCGTAGCCCAGCCGCACCGCACGCTCGAAGGCCTGCGTGGAGTTCTCCGCGCCCTCCGCGGCGCCCCCGCGATGCGCGAAGGCCAGCGGGCCCGGATGGTCGAGAAAGGCGAAGCGACGGCTGAGCACGTCCTGAGTATGCCTTCCGCTCGTGAACGTTACGGTTACGAATCAGGGAGATTTTCCCATTCCTGACGGCGTGCCTCGGCCAGCGCGATGGCCGCGGCCACCGAGACGTTGAACGAGCCGACCCGCCCGACCTGCGGGATGTAGCAGACGCCGTCGACGGCGTCGAGCAGGGCGGGGGAGCAGCCGTGGTCCTCGCTGCCGACCACCAGGCACACGTCGCGCCCAAGGTCGGCCCGGTGCAGCGGGACGGCCTCGGCGGTCAGCTCGATGGCCAGCACCGTGTAGCCGTCGGCCTTGGCGGCCTTGACCGCCTCGCCGGCGGGCACCGCGTCGTGCCAGGTGACCAGGCGTTCGGTGCCGAGCGCGGTCTTGCCCGCCTTGGGGTTGGTCGGCGGGGTGGCGTTGCCGGCGAGCCAGATCTGGTCGACGCCGAACGCGGCGGCGCTGCGGAAGATCGAGCCCACGTTGAACGGGCCCGTGACCGACTCCAGGATCAGCGCGAGCCTTTTGTCGGTGTTGCGGCGCCAGGTGCGGTTGAGCCGCTTGACGTCGGTGGGGCGCAGCTGCCTTCTCATCGGGTCACCTTCAGGATGCGGTAGGCGGCTCGGGAGGCCTCGCGGGAGGCCTGCCAGCCCTGCTCGCCGAGCCAGCGCTGCAGGGAGTCGGAGCCGAGGTGTTTCTGCACGACCAGGTACGCCGCGCCGCCGGGCGCCAGCCGGGACAGCCACCTGGTGAGCATCTCGTGCAGGGCGGCCTTGCCGATGCGGATCGCGGGGTTGGACCAGATGGCGTCGAACGTCACGTCCGGCGGCATCTCGTCCGCGTGCACGGATCTTACTTTGTAAAGGTGCGCGGCCCGGGCGTTCCGCTCGGTCAGCTCCAGGCTGCGCCGGTTGACGTCGACGGCCCATACCGTCGCCTCGGGCGCGCGCGAGGCCATGGTCAGCGCGATCGGGCCGTAGCCGCAGCCCAGGTCGAGCAGGTCGCCCTCCTGCGGCGGCGGCGGGACGGTCTCCAGCAGGACGCGGGTGCCGAGATCCACCCGGTCGGGGGAGAACACGCCCCTGTCGGTCTCCAGCCGCAGGTGCAGGTCGGGCAGCACCAGGTCGACCGAGCTCGGTTTGCTCGGCGCGCCTGGCTGCTCGGAGAAATAGTGGGCCACGTGGCAAAACGTTACGGGATCCGCGCACCGAACAGGACCGCGGCGCCCGCCACCAGCAGCCCCGCCACGATCGCGGCCACGATGAACCACTGGGAGATCTCCTGGTTGACCAGCTTGAACCCGAGCGAGGTGCCGATCTGCTCGTAGACGTCGCGCAACTCGCTGCCGGACTCGGCGGTGTAGGCCCTGCCGCTGGTGCCGTCGGACAGCGACTGCAGTGCCTGCTTGTTGACCGGCACGTTCACCGGCCTGCCGTCGATGGAGACCGTGCCCTCCTGCGTGCCGTACGCGATCGTGGAGACCGGGACGCGGGCCTGCTTCGCGGCCTCGATGGCCTGGTTGATCGAGCGGCCCGAGGTGTTGTCGCCGTCGGACAGCAGCACGATCGCGGCGGGCGGCGGGTCGGTGGCGGCCTGCTGGTCGAAGGAGCGGACCGAGTCGAGCGAGTTGAAGACGGCCTCGCCGATCGCGGTGCCCGGCCTGGTCGACAGGTTGCCGATGGAGGTCATCACGGCCTGGTGGTCGGTCGTGGGGGAGATGACGACGTTGGCGGAGCGGGCGAAGGAGACGACGCCGACGTTGAAGCGGTCAGGCAGGTCCTTGACGAAGGTCTGGGCCGCGCTCTTGGCGGCGGCGATCCTGCTGGGCGGGACGTCGTCGGCCTCCATCGACAGGGACACGTCCAGGGCGATCATGATGGTGGCGCGGTCGCGCGGCACCCGCACCTGGTCGGCGGGTTTGGCGGCGCCGATCACCAGCAGCGACATCATGACGAGGAACAGCAGCGGCGCGACGTGCCGCCGCCAGCCGGGCCCGGCGGGGGCGACGAGGTCGAGCAGGGCCAGGTTGGTGAAGCGCACGGTGTAGCGGCGGCGGGCGAACTGCGCGGCCACGTACCCGGCCACCAGCAGCGCCACCAGCGTGAACAGCCAGAGCCAGGAGGGTGCGAGGAAGGTCACTGGGCCCTCCGCTGCGCGAGGTGGCCCGTGCGGCGCCGGCGCAGGACGAACTGCGCGATGTCGAAGACCCAGTCGCGGTCGGTGCGCAGCACCAGGTGGGCGACTCCGGCGCGGCGCAGGGCCACCCGGGTGCCCTCACGCTGGAGCGCGGCGGCCTCGGCGTAGTCGCTGCGAAGCTTGGGCGAAAGGTGCACTTCGCGTACTTTCCCGGTCTCGGGGTCGGCGAACGCGACCCGGCCGACGTCGGGGAGCTCCAGCTCGCGCGGGTCGATCACCTCCACGGCCAGCACCTCGTGGCGGGCCGCGAGGCGCCTGATCGGCCGCTCCCACGGGCGTTCCGCGTCGGGGTCCAGGACGGGGTGGGCGTCGAGGAAGTCCGACACGACGACGCGCATGCCGCGCCGCCGGCGCATGGCGGCCAGCACGTCGATGGCCTCGGCCAGATCGGGGGCGTCGGGCACCGGCCTGCCGCGCGGGGCGTCCATGAGCGAGTGCAGCAGCCCGTACAGGGCGGGACGGCCGGAGCGGGCCGGCATGCGGTGCAGGAACTCGTCGTGCAGCACCAGCGCGCCGAAGCGGTCGCCCATGCGGCTCGACAGGAACCCGATCGCGCCGACGGCCGACACCACGAGGTCGCGCTTGTCGGTGTCGGCGGTGCCGAAGTCCATGCTGGGCGACAGGTCGGCCAGCGCCCAGGTCTCCAGCTCGTGGTCGGCGATCAGGTCGCGGACGTGCGGGACGCTGGTGCGGGCGGTGACGGCCCAGTCCATCCGGCGCACGTCGTCCTCGCCGGGGACGTAGACGCGGCTGTCTCCGGCCTCGCTGCCGGTGCCGGGCAGCAGGCCCTGGTGCGCGCCGTGCAGCAGCCCGTCCAGCCGCCTGGTGACGACCAGTTCCAGCCGTCTGAGCGCCTGCTCCGCCGTGCTGGTCACCGGTTCTGGTTCCAGACGACGAGGGGCGGCGGGACGGCGTGCAGGATCTGTTTGACCACGTGCTCGGGATCGACGCCGTCGGCCAGGGCGTCGAAGGTGAGCATCAGCCGGTGCGCCATCACGTCCACGGCCACGTCGCGGACGTCGTCGGGCAGCAGGTAGTCACGCCCGCGCAGCAGGGCCAGCGCCCGCCCGGCGGCGACCAGGCCGAGGGTGGCGCGCGGGCTGACGCCGATCTCGATGGTCTCGGCGAGGTCGGGCAGGCCGTAGTCGGCGGGGGAGCGGGTGGACATGACCAGGCGCACCACGTAGTCGGCGACGAGCTGGTGGACCGAGACCTGCTCGGCCGCGTCCTGCAGGGCGATGAGCCGCTGCGGGTCGAGGATCCGGTCGGGGGAGGGCGGGGTGACGCTCATCCGGTGCAGGATCTCCAGCTCCTCGTGCGCGCTGGGGTGCGGCACCCGGACGCGGAACAGGAACCGGTCGCGCTGCACCTCGGGCAGCGGGTAGACGCCCTCGGACTCGATGGGGTTCTGGGTGGCCAGGACGATGAACGGCCTGGGCAGCGGGTGCGTGACCCCGGCCAGGGTGACCTGGCGCTCGGCCATCACCTCCAGCAGGGCCGACTGGACCTTGGCGGGCGCGCGGTTGATCTCGTCGGCCAGCAGGAAGTTGACGAAGACCGGGCCGAGCTCGACGTCGAACTTCTCATTGGACGGGTGGTACACGCGGGTGCCGGTGATGTCGCTCGGCACCAGGTCGGGGGTGAACTGGATGCGGGCGAACGTGCCGCCCACGACGGTGGCCAGGGTGGACGCGGCGAGGGTCTTGGCGACGCCTGGTACCCCTTCCAGCAGGCAGTGGCCGCGCGCGAGCAGCGCGACGACCAGTCTCTCGACCATGTGCTCCTGCCCGACGATGACCCGCCGGACCTCGTCGAGGGTCTGACGCAGCACGGCCGCGTCCGTTCCGCCTGGCAACTCTTCGGCGACGCTCATGACGCCATTCCACCAAACGCGCCGCAAACCTGCACCACGCCACGTCTGTGCTTTCATGGCAAACGTGGCAAGTCCGCTGCAGTACGGCGATCCGCCCCGGCTGGGGCCGTTCTTGGTGCAGGCCCGCCTGCACTCGGCTCCGGCCGGTTTCGTGTACCTCGGTCAGGCGTCCAACGGGCGCGCGGTCTCGCTGGCGGTGCTGACCCGCGGGGCCGCGCTCGACGCGGCCGCGCGGGACCGGTTCGTCACCGCGATCAGGGAGGCGGCGCCGTCCGGGGTGCGGGGCTGGCTCGGACGTGCCGCCAGGGGCCGGGCCGCGGTGCTGCAGGGCGCGCCCGAGGTGCTGGCGACGGAGCTGGGGCCGGCCCCGTGGGTGGCGGTGCCGTACGCGGCCGGCGGGACGGGGGCCGAGTGGTTCCTGGAGCCGGTGATGGTCGGTGGGACGCTGATCGGGCAGGCGCACGGCCCCGACTTCGTGCCGTACTGGCTGACCGACCGGGCTCCGGCGCTGCCGGGGCCGCCGCGCGGACGCCGGCCGCTGACCGAGACGCGCAGGCGGGTGCTGATGGCGTTGCTGGCGCTGTGCCTGCTGTTGCTGCTGGTGCTGGTGATCCTGCTGCTGTTGTTCGTGGGCAGGCAGGACAGTGAGCCGATGCCCAGGCCGTTGCCGCCGACGGTGTTCGTGCCGACGCCGCCGCCGTCGCCCGTCTCGCCCGAGCCGCAGCAGCCCTCGCCGAGCCCGTCGCCGTCGCCGAGCCGGACCGGGGACGGCACGCCGGGCCCGTCACCGGGGGACGAGTCGGGCGAGGGGTCGCCGCTGTGACTTGAGTCTCCCCCTACGGGAGGGTTTACCGTCCGCCGACATGCGATGCCGCCGGTCTCGCGGATTGTTCAGCGCGGCGAGACGAAGCCCGACTCGTAGGCGGCGATCACCGCCTGGGTGCGGTCTCTGGCGCCGAGCTTGGTCAGGACGTTGCCGACGTGCGTCTTGACCGTCTCCTGGCCGACGACCAGCTCGGCCGCGATCTCGCCGTTCGACAGGCCCCTGGTCATCAGGCGCAGCACGTCGCCCTCGCGGCTGGTCAGCCGGGCGATGCCCGGCACGTCGGTCGTGGGCCTGCCCGCCGCGAGCGAGCGGATCGCGGCCGGGAACAGCAGCGACTCGCCCGTGGCGACCAGCTTGATCGCGCGGACCAGCTCCTCGGGCCTGGCCCGCTTGAGCAGGAACCCGTCGGCGCCGGCGCGCAACGCGTCGTAGACGTAGTCGTCGTTCTCGAAGGTGGTGACCACCAGCACCTTCGGCGGGTCGTCCAGCGCCACCAGGGTGCGGGTGGCCTGGATGCCGTCGACGGCGGGCATGCGCACGTCCATGAGCACCACGTCGGGACGTTCCCTGCGCACCACCGGCAGCACGGCGGCGCCGTCGGCGGCCTCGCCGACGACGGTCAGCTCCGGTTCCGAGTCGATGATGATCCGGAGGCCGGCCCGGATGAGGTCCTCGTCGTCGGCGATCACGACCCTGAGTGTCATGGGCTTGACCGTAGCGGCAGCCGCACCGACACCGTCCACCCGCCCTCGGCGGGGCCTGCCTCCAGCTCGCCGCGCAGCAGCCGGACGCGTTCACGCATGCCGGTGACGCCCCTGCCGCCGGTCCTGTTCCCGGCCCCCCTGTTGTCGGGACCGTGGGCGCGCGCGTTGCTGACCTCCAGCCGCAGTTCGTCGTCCTGGACGGCGGCGGCCAGCCGCACGGGGCCCTGGCCGTGCTTGATGGCGTTGGTGAGCGCCTCCTGGACGATCCGGTAGGCCTCCCTCGACACCACGGCGGGCACCGCGGACAGGTCGCCCACCTCGCGCCGCACCTGCGCCCCGGAGGTGGCCACCAGCTCGTCGAGGTCGGCCAGCGTGGCGAGCGGCTTCGCCTCGCGGGGCCCGGCCTCCCGCAGGACGCCGAGGACGTGGTCGAGGTCGTCGAGGGCGGCGCGGGCCGACTGCTCGATCGCGGCCAGCGCCGTCCTGGCCGTCTCCGGGTCGCGGTCGAGGACGCGTCCGGCGGCGGCGGCCTGGAGGGTGACGACGCTCAGCGCGTGGCCGACCGAGTCGTGCAGCTCGCGGGCCAGCCGGTTGCGTTCGGCCAGCGTGCGCGCGTGCTCCTCGGCGGCGGCCAGCCGCTCGGCGGGGGTGGGGCCGAGCAGCGCGGGCGCGAGCCTGGCCAGCAGCGCGCCACCCCCCGCCACCAGCAGGACCAGCGCCACCAGCGCGGCGAGGCCGGCCAGCCCCCAGGTGACGTACGGCCAGCCGGGTTCGACCTCGAAGCCGAGCAGGCGGTGCTGGGCGCTGCCGATCAGCGGCAGCACCAGCGTGAACAGGGTGAACGGCACCACGGCGAGGGTGAACCCGCTGAGGACGCCGCCGACGGCCAGGTGCAGGGTGAACCAGGTGGCCGTGCGCCGCCGCTCCTGCCACGACCGGCGGGCCTGCCGGACGGGCGTCTCGACGTGCGCGCCGAGCAGCCCCTGCGCCGCGTTCACCTCCAGCCCTCGCACCGGCAGGAACAGCCCGGTGACCGCCACGACGGGCAGGACCGCGATGAACACCCCGATCTGGGCGGGGAGGAGCAACAGATCGGGGGCCTCGTTGCGGGTCAGGCCCGCCACCAGCACCCCCGCCATCATGTACGGCATCAGCAGCGCCCCGCCCAGGATGAGGCACGCCCAGCGGCGGAGCAGGTTCCATCTCACACCACCGATTGTATGTCTATGAATATTCGCTCACGGTGGAATGCGCCCTAAGAGAAATCCGCCCCCGGCGAAAAAGCAAACGCATTTACCAGAGTCAGGTCTAGCGTCGGAGGAATAGTTCGACGAGAAAGGCGGACCCATGACGGAGACGCTGCGCGCGCAGTGGCCTGACCAGCTCAGTCAACGCCTGTTGAAGGAGCGCATCGTCGTTCTCGGCCAAGAGGTCGACGACGACATTTGCAACCGGCTCTGCGGCGAGCTGCTATTGCTGGCGGCCGAGGATCCGAAGCGCGACATAACTCTTTACATCAATTCTCCCGGCGGCTCCGTGCACGCCGGGATGGCGCTATACGACATGATGCAGTTCGTTCCGTGCGACGTTGCGACGGTGGCGATGGGCTTCGCCGCGTCCATGGGGCAGCTCCTGCTGTGCGCAGGAGCGCCCGGCAAGCGGTACGCGCTGCCCAACGCCCGGGTCGTCATGCACCAGCCGCTCGGCGGCATCGGCGGGTCGGCGGCCGACATCCAGATCCAGGCCGAGAACATGCTCTACACCAAGCGCCGGATGGCCGAGATCATCGCCCACCACACCGGGCAGCCGCTGGAGCGCATCCAGGCCGACTCCGACCGTGACCGCTGGTTCACCGCCCAGGAGGCGCTGGAGTACGGCTTCGTCGACCACATCGCCGAGGGGATGAACTGAGTTGAGCGGACGTTACGTGCTGCCGTCCTTCACCGAGCGCACCTCGTACGGGATCAGGGAGATGAACCCGTACAACAAGCTGTTCGAGGACCGGATCATCTTCCTCGGCACGCAGATCGACGACACGTCCGCCAACGACGTGATGGCGCAGCTGCTCACTCTGGAGTCGATCGACCCCGACCGCGACATCAGCCTCTACATCAACTCGCCGGGCGGGTCGGTCACGGCGATGGCGGCCATCTACGACACGATGCAGTTCGTCCGGCCGGAGATCAGTACGGTCTGCATCGGCGAGGCGGCCTCGGCGGCGGCGGTGCTGCTGGCGGCGGGCGCGCCCGGTAAGCGGGCGGCGCTGCCGCACGCCCGCGTCCTGCTGCACCAGCCGGCCACCGAGGGCGGGCGCGGGCAGTCGAGCGACCTGGAGATCCACGCCCGCGAGATCCTGCGCATGCGCGACCAGCAGGAGGAGATCCTGTCCAGGCACACCGGGCGGCCGACCCTGGAGATCAGGAAGGACATCGAGCGCGACCGCATCTTCACGGCCGAGCAGGCGCGCACGTACCGGCTGATCGACGACGTCTACGCGACGAGAAAGCGAACGCTGACGGCGGCCCGCTGACGGCGGGCGATCTGCGCCACCGTGAGCCCTCCGACGCCGGCACGCGGGCGCGCGCCCGTCTCCAGGGCGTGCGCCCCTCCGTGCGGGGCCCGGTCAGCCCACCCCGGTCGGCCGGCTCGGGTCAGTCGGCTCCGGTCAGCCGACCGACCACCTCGGCGGGGCTGGGCTCGCGCAGGGCGATCACCGCGACCAGGCTGAGCAGCCCGACCGCGGCCATGTAGGCCGACACCGACAGCGACGACCCCGTCGAGCTCTGCAGCGCCGTCGCGATCAGCGGCGCGAACCCGCCGCCGAGCAGCGCCCCGATCGCGTACGAGAACGACACCCCGCTGTAGCGGTAACGCGCCTCGAACAGCTCGGCGAACAGCGCCGACTGCGGCCCGTACGTGGCGCCCAGCCCGATGTTGAGCACCACCACGGCGACGATCAGCAGGGCGGGCGAGCGGGTGTCGACCAGCAGGAAGAACGGCACGGCCCAGAGCACGAGCAGCACCGACCCGGCCAGGTAGACGGGCCTGCGCCCGGCCCGGTCGGACCAGATCGCCGCGGCCACGATGCTCACCAGCCAGGTCAGGCTGCCGATGATCACCACGACCAGCATCAGGTTGCGGCCGACCTTGAGCACGGACGTGCCGTAGGAGAGCAGGTAGGCCAGGAACACGTAGCCGATCGTGGTGTTGGCGACGAAGCTGCCCGAGGCCAGCAGCAGCTCGCGGGGCCGGTGCCGGAAGACGTCCATGAGCGGCTGCCTGCTCTGCGCCTGCTCGGCCGCCAGCGTGCGGAAGACCGGCGTCTCGGCCACCCGCAGCCGGACGAACAGCCCGACGCCGACCAGCACGATGCTGAGCAGGAACGGCAGCCGCCACCCCCAGCTCCTGAACTGCTCCTCGGTCAGCCCGGCGGTGACCAGGACGAACACGAGCTGCGCCAGGATCAGCCCGGCGGGCACGCCCACCTGCGAGTACAGGCCGTATCGGCCCCGGCGGCCCGGAGGGGCGTGCTCGACGGCCAGCAGCGCGGCCCCGCCCCACTCGCCGCCCGCGCTCAGCCCCTGCAACAGCCGCAGCACCAGCAGCAGGACGGGGGCGAACACACCGATCTGCTCGAAGGTGGGCAGCAGGCCGACGCCGACGGTGGCCACGCCCATCAGCAGCAGGGACGCGATGAGCATGGCCTTGCGGCCCAGCCGGTCGCCGAAGTGCCCCCACACGATCCCGCCCACCGGCCTGGCCAGGAAGCCGACGCCGAGCGTGGCGAACGCCGCCAGCGTGCCCGAGGCGGGCGACAGGGTGGAGAAGAACTGGGAGGCGAAGATCAGCGCGGCCGCGGTGCTGTAGATGAAGTAGTCGTACCACTCGATCGTCGTCCCGATCGCGCTGGCGACGGCCACGCGCCGCAGTTGCCCGGGGTCCGGCTCTGTTCCGTCACGCATCGCCACTCCTTGGAGTCGCCCTCCGTTCAGAGTAGATCGTTACCTCAGGTTCGGCCTGGAAACGGTAAACCCGCGCCCAGGGCGATGAGTTTTCGCCTCCCGCCCGGTCGTACCTCGTGAAACCGCATCCGAGGAGGAAAAAGAGATGAACCATCCGAACCTGGGCAGCATCCTGCTCGCCAGCACCGACCCGGACAGGCTCCGCCGCTGGTACGCCGCCGCGCTCGACCCCGAGGAGAACAACGACGTCGGCACGTACAAGGCGCTGAAGTTCGGCGCGACCTTGGTGTTCATCGACACGCGAGCGGACGTCTCGGACAAGAATCCCGAGCCCGGCAGGGTGATACTGAACTTCGAGGTCGACGACGCCCGCGCCGTGGTGGCGCGGATGGACGCGCTGGGCGTGACGTGGCTGGCGGAGCTCGAGGACCGCGACGGGAGCCTGTTCGCCACCGCGATCGACCCCGACGGCAACTATGTCCAGGTCATCCAGCTGAGCGACGCCGCCCACGCGGCCATGTGAACATCGACGGAGGAAACGCGACCATGTTCGGTACGACGAAGGCGTTCAGCGGCTTCTCGGTGAACGACCTTGAGGCGGCCAGGGCGTTCTACGGTGAGACGCTCGGCATCAGGGTGACGGAGGAGCACGGCCTGCTGACCCTGCACATCGCCGGAGACCGGCTCATCCTGGTCTACCCGAAGCCCGACCACGCGCCGGCCACGTACACGGTGCTCAACTTCCCGGTGGACGACATCGAGAAGGCCGTGGACGAGCTGGTCGCGCGGGGAGTGCGGTTCGAGCGCTACCCGCAGCTGGAGGCGGACGAGAGGGGCATCTTCCGCGGCGGCGGCCCGCTGATCGCCTGGTTCACCGACCCGGCGGGGAACGTGCTGTCGGTGCTGCAGGAGACGTAGCGCCCGGCCACACCCGTTGCGGTCAGGGCTTGCGACCGACGGCGCCGTACTGCGAGACCTCCTGGCCCGCGTACTGCGTCGCCGGTTCCGGCCGCCATCGGGGCAGCGACACCATGCCCGGCTCCAGCAGGTCGAGCCCGTCGAAGAAGCGCGCCATCTGCTCGGAGGTGCGGATCGTGATGGGCGTGGCCCCGCTGTCGTTCCAGATGGCGGCCGCCCGCTCCATGGCCGGGCTGGCCACGCTGGACGCCGCCGTCAGGAAGCTGCCCGGCGGCAGCGCCCCGACCAGGTCGGCGACGATCGCGTACGCCTGCTCGTCGTCGGGCACGAACTCCAGCACGCCCAGCAGCATGAGCGCGACCGGCCGGTCGAAGTCCAGCGTCCCGGCAGCGCCGCGCAGGATCGTCGCCGGATCGCGCAGGTCGGCGTCGAGGTAGGTCGTCACGCCCTCCTCGGTGCCGCGCAGCAGCGCGCGGGCGTGGGCCAGCACGACGGGGTCGTTGTCGACGTAGACGACGCGCGACTCGGGCGCGGCCCGCTGGGCCACCTCGTGGGTGTTGTCGGCCGTGGGGATGCCGGTGCCGATGTCCAGGAACTGCCGCACGCCCGCCTCGGTGACCAGGTGCCGCACCACGCGCGCCAGGAACTCCCGCTCGGCGCGGGCGATGACGGCCAGTTCCGGCATCACCGCGAGGATCTGCTCGCCCATCTCGCGGTCGGCGGCGTAGTTGTCCTTGCCGCCCAGCCAGTAGTCGTAGACCCGGGCAGGGTGCGCCACGGACGTGTCGATGCGGTCCGTCCGGTCCGCCGTCTCGTCTGTCATCGCAAGCTCGATTCGGTAGTGGCCCAGCAGAGCCTCAAACGCGGCAAGGGTGACGAAGTGACGATATCGCCGTTCGTGATCTTACCGAAACCGCCGCCCGGTCGGGCCCGGATGAACCCCGCCGTGCCCCGCCCGCTTGGGTCCGGCTCGGGCCGCCGTGCCGCTTGGGCTCGGCTCAGCCCGTCGTGGTGCGCCAGGCGGGAGGCCGGCCGGTGTCGACCAGATGCCACCGCCCGCCGGGGCGCAGCCGGTCCTCGTAGTAGAAGACGCTGCCGGGCAGAGGCGCCGCCGCGCCGCCGTGCCCGGCGAACGCGTCGCGCGCCGCCCGGCGCAGCCGCCCGGGCTCGACCCCCAGCCGCTCGGAGGCGACCTGGGCGAGCCGCTCCAGCGCGTGGTGGCCCATGAAACTGTCGTAGGTCAGGCTGAACACCTGCTCGCGCGGCAGGTGGATGTCGCGGGAGATGACGTTGACCGGCGGCAACTGCCCGTCGAGCCCCTGCCGGCGGCGCGTCTCCGGATCGACGTAGAGGGCGCAGTCGCGGTACAGCACGGCGCTGCGCCGCCCGTCGACGTCGAAGGCCAACAGCGTGTTCTGGCCGTGCAACTCCAGCGTGCAGCCGGTGCGCAGCGCGGCCCGCAGCCACAGCTCGACCATCGGCGTCACGACCCGCCTGGCCAGCCACTCCGCCGGGTCCTCGCCGCTGCGGGCCACGAGCTGCTCGACCAGCGGCGGGTCATCGGGGCGGCGGACGTCGCCGCCGTAGAGCGCGAACAGCGGCACGGTGCGGTGCAGCGGGTCGGCCCCGAGGTCGTCGGGAGGGGCGCCGTCGGGAGCGATGATCACGCCCGCGCGGGCGTGCGTCTCGCGGATCAGGAAGCCCCACGCCTCCTCCGGGTCGTCGCCCAGGACGCCGCCCGCGACCTCCGGCAGGACCGGAAGCCCGATGCCCATGAGCTCCTCGGCCACCCAGAGCTGCAGCGAGATGATCGGCCGTCGCAGGCGGCGGGTGAAGCGCGACAGGCGTTTGGGGTAGTGCAGCTTGACGAAGTGCGGCTCGACCGGCTCGCCGCCGACCCGCTCGACGAAGACCGTGCGGGCGTTGGCCGACGGCACCACCCGGAGGTCGGGGCCGCGCCCGCAGGTGAGCAGCTCGTCGCGTCCCGGCAGGTGCGGGGCCGTCAGCGTCTCGGGGTGGACGGGCAGCAGGAAGCCGTCGCCGTCGCGGTAGAGGTCGACGACCGCGGACTTCACCCGGTTGCGCAGGAACTCGCCGCGGGACGCAGGCACCCGGAAGGTCGGCACCGTGAAACGCCGCTCGCCGCGCTGCGGATGATAGGCGTCGGAGATGTCCAGGAACTCTGAGAACTGGCTGTAGCTGCGGGTTCCCGATCCCAGGTAGCGCTCGGCGTACTGCCAGGTCCGAAAACGGTCCCACGTGTCGTCAAGGATCACCGCACCGATCCCACCCCTTGCTTCGCGGACACACCATACAGGGCCTTTCCCCGATACCCGCGGACCGCCGTCCCATGTCTCGGCGAACCCGCCGACCTGCGGATTCTGGCATAGGAGACCGGCACGCGGGGAGGACCAGACTGCGGTGACCAACGCCGGGTCAGGAGGAGAGCCGATGTCCCAGGGCATCTTCCGGCGCAAGCCGGTGGAACAGATCGCCACGGAGCACGAGGGCGAGCTGTCCAGGTCGCTCGGACTCTGGCAGCTCACCGCCATCGGGATCGGCGGCATCATCGGCGCGGGCATCTTCGCCCTGGCCGGCGCCGTCGCCCACGAGACGGCGGGGCCCGCCGTGCTCGTCTCGTTCCTCATCGCCGGCATCGCCAGCGCCGCGGCCGCCTTCTCCTACGCCGAGTTCGCCGGGATGATCCCGAAAGCCGGGTCGGCCTACACCTACGGGTACGCCGTCCTGGGCGAGATCGTCGGCTGGTTCATCGGCTGGGACCTGTTGCTGGAGTACACCGCCATCGTCGCCGTCGTGGCCATCGGCATCTCCGGCTACTTCGGCTTCCTCGTCGGCCAGCTGGGCGTCAACGTGCCCGCCTGGATGCTCGGCGCGCCCGGCACCGGCCCCGGGCACGTCGTGGACCTGTTCGCGGTGGTGCTCTGCCTGCTCATCGCGTACCTGCTGAACCTCGGCATCAACTCGGCGGCCCGGTTCGAGACGTTCGTGGTCGGCCTCAAGGTCGCCGTGGTGCTGCTGGTGATCATCGTCGGCTTCTT
The DNA here is from genome assembly GCF_040614375.1 of Nonomuraea sp. NPDC005983. NCBI lineage: Bacteria > Bacillati > Actinomycetota > Actinomycetes > Streptosporangiales > Streptosporangiaceae > Nonomuraea > Nonomuraea sp. NPDC005983. The sequence continues at coordinate 8,161 of NZ_JBEXUP010000141.1, read as the reverse complement.
CTACATCAACACCGACAACTACACGCCGTTCTTCCCGTTCGGCGTGAGCGGGGCCATCACCGGCGCGGCCACCGTGTTCTTCGCCGTCTTCGGCTACGACGCCATGAGCACGGCCGCCGAGGAGTCGAAGGACGCCCAGCGGCACATGCCCAAGGCCATCATCTACTCGCTGGCCGTCTCGATGGTCCTGTACGTGCTGGCCACGCTGGTGCTGACCGGCATGCAGAACTACAAGCAGATCGACCCCGAGAGCGGCTTCTCCTCGGCGTTCGCCGCGGTCGGCCTGCCGGGCCTGGCGTCTCTGATCGCCGTCGGGGCCATCATCGGCATCCTCACCGTCATGTTCACCTTCATGCTCGGCGTCACCCGCGTCTGGTTCGCCATGAGCAGGGACGGGCTGCTGCCGGGCTGGTTCGCCAAGCTGCACCCCGTCCGCCGGGTGCCCTCGCGGGTGACCTGGATCGTCGGCGTCGCCTCGGGCCTGATCGCCGGGTTCCTGCCGATCAGGGAGGCGGCCGAGCTGACCAACATCGGGATCCTGCTGGCGTTCGTCGTGGTCTGCGTGGCGGTGATCGTGCTGCGCTATCGCCGTCCCGACCTGCCCAGAACGTTCCGGACGCCCGGCATGCCGTTCGTCCCGGCCCTCGGGGTCGCCTTCTCCATCTGGCTGATCACCTTCCTGACGCCGCTGACCTGGCTGCGCTTCGCCATCTGGTTCCTCATCGGCCTGATCGTCTACTTCGCCTACAGCCGCCGCCACTCGGTGCTGGCGCAAGGCGGGCCGCCGGACGTCACGCCTGGGTGAGCACGGCGTCGATGCCGCGGGCGGCGAGGTAGGCGGAGTCGGCGGCGCGGGAGGCGCTGACGACGGCGAGCGGCCCGGCCTGGCGCAGCCGCACCCACTCGGCGTGGAAGGCGCTGCCCGGCGCGACGTCCGCGCGGCGATCCGGCTCGGACCTGAGGTCCACGCCGCACACCAGCGCGGGCCGCCCGCCGGCCGCGGGGCGCTCGCGGACGGCCGCCGCCAGCTCCCTGGCCGCGGGCTTGGCCCGGTGGTCCACAGTGAACAGGCCGAGGTCGTACTCCCGCTCGGGGAAGTCGGCCAGCGCGCGGTCGAGGTCGTGGGAGCACCACCAGGTGACGCCCCACAGGGCCGGGTTCGCGGTGACGGTGGCGAGCGTCCGCCGGACGAACTCGGCGGCGTCGGCCTCCGGGACGTCGGGACGGGGCGCCCCGACCTCCTGCAACCAGACCGGCCTGGCCGGGTCGAGCGAGGTCGCCGCCGCGAGCTCGACCAGGTAGTCGGCGTGCGAGACGGTCGCGGGGCCGAGCGGGCCGTCGAGGGCGGAGACGCCGTTGAACACCCACGAGTGCACTGTCGTCAGGTCGCCCAGATCGACGCTGTCGGCGGGGTGGAAGGGGTGGCCGGGGTCGTACCAGGCGGCGTCGTACAGCGAGTGCAGGCTGAGCAGGCGGGGAGCGGCGGCGCGGGCCACGCCGACCAGTTCGGCGGCCCAGCGCGCCGACTCCTCGGGGGCGGTCGGGTTGGCCGGCCAGAGGTTGTCGACCTCGTTGCCGAGGGTCACCGCGAACACGTTGTCGCGGGTGGCGACGGCCCTGGTGAGCGTGTCGACGTAGGCGGCGACGCCGTCGCGCACGGCCGGGTCGGTGAAGACGCTGCGCCGGTGCCAGGTCAGCACCCAGGACGGCAGGAAGTCGAAGCTCGACAGGTGCCCCTGCAGCAGGTCCACGGCCACGGACAGGCCGAACTCGGCGGCGACGTCGATCAGGCCGAGCAGGTCGTCGATCCCGCGCTGCCTGATCAGGGTCCGGTTGGGCTGGATCCACGGCCAGATCGGGAACACCCGGACGTGGTCCAGCCCGATCCCCGCGAGGTCCTCGAAGTCGCGGCGGAAGGCGTCGGCCGAGGGGTCGAGCCAGCTGTAGAACCAGCCGGCCGAGGGCACGTAGTTCGCGCCGAAACGGAGCGGGGCTGGGCTGGTGCACGGCAGGGTCACGCGTCCTCCGGAGGGTCGGGCCGATCTCCCTGAAAAATAAACCGATTTAGTTGTCTCTATCAAGGCCGGGGGGCGCAGTGCTCTCCCTGACGACCAGGCGCGGGGTGGCCGTCCTGACGTCCTGGCGCCGCCCCGGATCGGCGATCACCGCGAGCAGCACCTCGGCCACCTGCCGGCCCAACGCGAAGGTGTCGCGGGTGAGCGCCGTGACGGCCGGGTGCGTGATGCGGGTCAGCACCGAGTCGTCGAAGGAGACGATCGACAGCTCGTCGGGCACCCGCACCCCCATCTCGCCCGCCACGCCCAGCCCGGCCAGCGCCATCACGTCGCTGTCGTAGACGATCGCGGTGGGCCGGCGGGCGCGCGACAGCAGCGCGCGGGTCGCCGCCGCGCCCTCCGCGTCGCTGAAGTCGGTCGGCAGCGACACCGCGTCGACCAGGCCGAGCCGCCGGACGGAGTCGCGCAGCGCCCGCATCCGCCGCTGGGTGTGACGGAAGGCGGGCAGCCCGGCGACGTGCGCGAGGCGGCGGTGGCCGAGCGCGGCCAGGTAGTCGACGACCGACAGCATCGCCTCGCGGTCGTCGGCCCAGACGCTCGACAGCGAGCCGTGCCGCCCGGGGCCGCCGAGCACCACGGACGGCACGCCCAGCTCCTCCAGCGCCTCGATCCGCGGGTCGCGGGCCTTCAGGTCCACCAGGACGAAGCCGTCCACCCGGTGCTCGGACGCCCAGTCGCGGTAGACCTCGATCTCGGCCTCGACGTCCTCCACGACCAGCAGGTGCAGCGCCACCGACTGCGCGGACAGGCCCGCCTGCAGCCCCGACAGCAGCTGCGCGAAGAACGGCTCCACGCCGAGCGTGCTCGCCGGCCTGGCGATCACCAGCCCGACCGCCTCGGCCCTGGCGCCTCCCAGGGCCCGCGCCGCGCTGTGCGGGCGCCAGTTCATCTCCTTGGCGACCTGCAGGATGCGGGCCCTGGTCGCCTCGCTCACGCCGGGGCGGCCGTTGAGCGCGAACGACACCGCGCCCTTGGACACCCCGACCCGCTGCGCGATGTCGGCGATCGTCGGTCTGGCCACGCTGGCTCCTTCACAAGCTGATCTCCCCTATTGACAGGGGAGTCTAGCTCGGTGGATAGTCCGGCAACTAGAGCGGTTTAGTACGCCGGAGGAGAGTTGCATGCGAAGGTACTGGGCAGGAATGGCCATGGCGACCACGCTGGTCGTCTCCGGCTGCGGGCTGGGCGGCACGGAGCAAGAGGCCGCCGCGCCGGGGCCGAGCGCCACGGGCGAGGTCAAGGGCGAGGTCAAGGGCAAGATCAGCCTGCAGACGTGGGCGCTCAAGCCCAAGTTCACCGGCTACATGCAGGGCGTCATCGACGCCTTCCAGAAGAAGTACCCCGGTGTCCAGGTCGAGTGGCTCGACCAGCCCGGTGACGGCTACTCCGACAAGGTGCTGAGCCAGGCGGCCGGCGGCACCCTGCCGGACGTCACCAACCTGCCGCCCGACTTCGCGCTTCCGCTGGTCAAGCAGGGCATGCTGCTCGACCTCTCCCAGGCGGACCAGAAGCTGGCCGGCGAGTACGTCCCCGGCGGCGTCGACGCCTACAGGTACGCCGGCTTCAACGGCGTCTACGGCTACCCCTGGTACCTCAACACCGACGTCAACTACTGGAACTCCGAGCTGCTCACCGCCAACGGGCTGGACCCGGACAAGCCGCCGGCCGACCTCGACGAGCTGATCGCCCAGGCGAAGACCGTGAAGGAGAAGTCCCGCGGCAAGGTCTACCTGATGAGCCGCAGGCCCGAGCTCGGTGACCTCACCAACATCGGCGTGAAGATCATGTCGGACGACGGCAGCAGGTTCACCTTCAACACCCCCGAGGCCGCCGCGCTGCTCGACAGGTACCGCGACGCCTTCAAGCAGGGCCTGCTGCCCCGCGGTGTGCTGACCGACACCTACGCAGGCAACGCCAAGCTGTTCACCGAGGGCACCGTGGCCTGGACGACGGCCGGCGGCAACTTCATCACCAGCCTGGCGGCCGACAACCCCTCGCTCGCGCCCAAGGTGGTGCCGTCGGTCGCGATGGGCACCCCGCCCCTGTACGTCCAGGGCCTGTCGGTCAGCAAGCGGACCGCGAACGCGCCCGCCGCCATCGCGCTGGCCCGCTGGGTGACCAGCGCCGAGAACCAGGCCGCCTTCGCCCATCTGGTGAACATCTTCCCCAGCACCAAGGCGTCGGCCGGCGACCCCTTCTTCAGCAAGAGCGACGGCACCCCCTCAGGCGATGCCAAGGTCATCGCTTTCACCTCGCTCGCCAAGGCCGAGATGCTGCAGCCGGTGCAGGTCACCGAGGCGATGAACAAGTTCGTCAGGCAGCAGTTCGCGCTGGCCATCAGCGGCGATACCACCTCCAAGGAGGCCCTCGACGCGGCCGTGGCCAAGTGCGACGAGCTGCTCAAGGGCTGAGACGATGTCGTATCGGCTGACGCATCGGCGCTGGTTCACGCCGTGGCTGCTGGTGGCCCCTGCCGCCGTCTGGTTGTTCGCGTTCAACGTCTGGCCGTCGATCAACACGGTGGTCCTGGCGTTCAGCAACGCCAAACCGCTCGGCGGCGGGCACTTCACCGGGCTGGAGAACTTCGCCCGGGTGCTCGACGACGAGCAGCTCGCCGACGCGCTGGTCAACAGCATCGTGTACATGCTGGTCTGCCTGCCGCTGCTCACGGTGCTGCCGCTGCTGATCGCCGTCCTGGTGGAGAAGCGGCTGCCCGGCATCATGTTCTTCCGCACCGCCTTCTACACCCCGGTGGTCGCCTCCGCCGTGGTGGTCGCGCTGATCTGGGGCTGGGTGCTCGACGACCAGGGCCTGGTCAACGGCTTCGCGCAGTGGCTCGGCGTCGTCACCGAGCCCGTGCCGTTCCTGACCGACCGGTGGCTGCTGCTGTTCAGCGCCATCAGCCTGACCGTCTGGAAGGGGCTCGGCTACTACATGATCATCTACCTGTCGGCCCTCGGCAACGTCCGGCGGGAGCTGCACGAGGCCGCCGCCGTCGACGGCGCGGGCCCCGTGCGCCGCTTCCTGAGCGTCACCGTGCCCGGCGTGCGCACCACGATGCTGCTGGTCTCCGTGCTCGTCGCGGTCTCCGCGCTGCGCGTGTTCTCCGAGCTGTACGTGCTGTCCAACGGCACCGGCGGCCCGGGCGGGCGCGACATGTCGGTCGTGATGCTCATTCAGCTCTACAGCCGGGGGTTCACCGGGCACCTCGGCTACGCCTCCGCGCTCAGCCTCGTGCTGCTGGCCGTCACGATCGGGCCGATGCTGCTGCTGTTGCGGCTCGACAGGAAGGCGGCCTGACATGGCGGCACACGCCAAGGCCGCGCGCCCCAGCGGGTTCAACACGGTCTCCACCGGCGAGAAGGCGCTGCGCTACGCGCTGCTGCTCCTCGTGCTGGCGCTGACGGTCTCGCCGTTCCTGTGGCAGCTGTCGACCTCGCTCAAGGGCCTGGACGAGGACGTCTTCACCCGCACCCCGAGCTTCCTGCCGCGCCACCCGACCCTCGACAACTACGCCCAGGTCGCCGACACCATCCCCGTCTGGTCCTACGCCGCCAACTCGCTCATCGTGGCCGCCGTCGTGGTCGCGGGCAACGCCGTCGGCGCGACGCTGGCCGGGTACGCCCTGGCCAGGCTGCGCTTCCGCGGCGCCAAGGCGCTGCTCGGCGTGTTCCTTGCGACCCTCGTGCTGCCCGGTGAAGTGACGATCGTCTCGCAGTACGTCATGATCCGCGGCCTCGGCCTGGCCGACACCCTTCTCGGCGTCGCGCTGCCCGGCGCGATCGGCATGCTCAACGTGCTGCTGATGCGCACCGCCTTCCGGGCGATCCCCCAGGAGATGGACGAGGCCGCCGTCATCGACGGCGCGAACGCCTGGCAGCGGCTGCTCCACATCGGCCTGCCGAACGTGCGCGGCATGCTCAGCGTCGTCACGATCTTCGCGTTCATCGGGGCGTGGGACGATTTCCTGTGGCCGCTCATCGTCCTGACCGACCCGGAGAACTACACGCTCACGGTCGGCCTGCAGTACCTCAATGGCACGTTCACCGCCAACCCCCGCCTGATCGCGGCCGGCACCATGGTCTCCTTCCTGCCGATCGTGATCGTGTTCGCGGCGCTGCAGAGGTTCTTCTTCCGCGGTGTAGAGGAAGGCGCGATCAAGGGCTGACCGGCCAACCGTCCATCACTAGGGAGCTCCTTCATGCATGACGACCGCGAACTGGTCGAAGCCCGTCTCAAGCGTGTTCTGGACGAGCGGATCCGTCCCGCCGTGTACCCGGAGTCCGTCCCGCTGGAGGTGGCCGTCTGGCACGCGCCCGGCGAGCCGGTGCCCGTCGCCGAAGGGCTGGCCGCCGTGCCCAAGCCGATCGCGGTCGGCGACAGGTGGGGCGCGCCGTGGGGCACGAGCTGGTTCACCGTCACCGGCACAGTGCCCGCCGCCTGGGCGGGCCGGACCGTCGAGGCGCTCCTCGACCTCGGCTTCGACGAGAACATGCCCGGCTTCCAGTGCGAGGGCCTGGTCTACCGCCCCGACGGCACGCCGGTGAAGGGGCTCAACCCGCGCAACCAGTGGGTGCGCGTCGGCTCGCCGGTCGAGGGCGGCGAGCAGGTCCGGCTGCACGTCGAGGCCGCGTCCAACCCGGTCATCCTCGGCTACCACCCCTTCCAGCCGACCCCGCTCGGCGACAGGGAGACGGCCGGCGACGAACCCCAGTACCGGCTGGCCCGCATGGACCTCGCCGTCTTCGACGAGAGCGTCTGGCAGCTCGTCATGGATCTGGAGGTGCTCGGCGAGCTGATGCGGGAGCTGCCCGCCGACGCCGCCAGGCGCTGGGAGATCGTGCGCGCCGTCGAACGCGCGCTCGACGCCGTCGACCTGCAGGACGTCAACGGCACCGCCGCCGCCGGGCGTGAGCGGCTCGCCGGCGTCCTGGCGGCGCCCGCCGCGCCGTCGGCGCACCGCATCAGCGCGGTCGGCCACGCGCACATCGACTCGGCCTGGCTGTGGCCGCTGCGCGAGACCGTCAGGAAGGTCGCCCGTACGACGTCCAACATGACCGCGCTGCTGGAGGACGAGCCCGACTTCGTCTTCGCCATGTCGCAGGCGCAGCAGTGGGCCTGGGTCAAGGAGCACCGGCCCGAGGTCTGGGCGAAGGTGACCAAGGCGGTCGCCGCCGGCCGGTTCGTCCCGGCGGGCGGCATGTGGGTGGAGTCCGACACGAACATGCCCGGCTCCGAGGCGATGGCCAGGCAGTTCGTGCACGGCAAGCGGTTCTTCCTGGACGAGTTCGGCGTCGAGAACGACGAGGCATGGCTGCCCGACACGTTCGGGTTCGCGGCGGGGCTGCCGCAGATCATCAAGGCCGCGGGCTCCAGGCGGCTGCTCACCCAGAAGATCTCGTGGAGCAGGACCAACACCTTCCCGCACCACACCTTCCTGTGGGAGGGCATCGACGGCACGCGGATCTTCACCCACTTCCCGCCCGTCGACACCTACAACTGCTCGATGAAGGGCAGCGAGATCGCCCACGCGGCGCGCAACTTCAAGGACAAGGGGGTCGCCCGGCACTCGCTCGCCCCCACCGGCTGGGGCGACGGAGGCGGCGGCACCACGCGCGAGATGGTCGCCAAGGCGGCCAGGCTGCGCGACCTGGAAGGCTCGGCCACCGTCACCTGGGAGACGCCCTCGGCCTTCTTCGCCAAGGCCGAGGCCGAGTACCCCGACCCGCCGGTGTGGGTCGGCGAGCTCTACCTCGAGCTGCACCGCGCCACCCTCACCAGCCAGGCCAGGACGAAGCGCGGCAACCGGCGCAGCGAGTCGCTGCTGCGCGAGGCCGAGCTGTGGGCCGCCACCGCCGCGGTGCGGGCCGGGCACCCGTACCCGTACGCGCAGCTCGACCGGATCTGGAAGACGGTGCTGCTGCACCAGTTCCACGACATCCTGCCCGGCTCGTCCATCGCCTGGGTGCACCGCGAGGCCGAGAAGACGTACGCGGCCGTGGCCGCCGAGCTCGACGGCGTCATCGACGCCGCCCAGCGTGCCCTCGCCGGAGATCCGTCCACCGGCGCCGAGCTGCTCTTCAACG
>NZ_JBEXUP010000140.1:0-22272 GCF_040614375.1 Nonomuraea sp. NPDC005983 | reverse complement strand
ACCCGGAGCTCGACCGGTCGCTGCGCGTGGCCGAGCCCGCCGAGCTGGCGCTCGACACGCCGGGCGCGTTCGCGTTCCTCCGCCAGGCGGCCCCGCTGCTCCAGGCGGCCGGTTTCGGCGTGCAGCTGCCCCGCTGGGCGGGCCGCACCCGGCTGGGGCTCAAGCTCACCACCCGAACGAAGAAGCAGAGCGCCGCCACGAGCCAGGGGTTCGGGCTGCAAGAGCTGGTCGACTTCCGGATCGACCTCGCGGTGGGCGACGAGACCATCAGCGAGGCGGAGCTGGCCGAGCTGGTCAGGCTGAAGGTGCCGCTGGTGCGGGTGCGCGGCCAGTGGGTGGAGCTCGACGACCGCCAGCTGAGGGCCGCGCTCAAGGCGATCGCGGGAGCTCGGACGGGTGAGCTGTCCGCGTCCGACATCCTGCGGCACGTGACCCAGGGCGGCGACGAGCTGCCCCTGCTGGAGGTCGACGCCGACGGGGTGCTCGGCGACCTGCTGTCGGGTCAGGCCGAACGACGGCTGCGGCCGATCGCCACCCCTGACGGCATCGACGCCACGCTCAGGCCGTACCAGGAGCGCGGGCTGGCCTGGCTGAGCTTCCTGTCGGAGCTGGGCCTGGGCGGGGTGCTGGCCGACGACATGGGCCTGGGCAAGACGATCACGACGCTGGCCCTGCTGGTGCACGAGCGGTCGGCGAGCCCGACGTTGCTGGTGTGCCCGATGTCGCTGGTGGGCAACTGGCAGCGCGAGTCGTCCAGGTTCGCGCCGGGGTTGCGCGTCTACGTCCACCACGGCAGCGGACGCGACACGGAGCGGATCGCCGACGCCGACCTGGTCATCACCACCTACGGCACGGCCCAGCGGGACCTGGAGGCGCTGCGGGCCTTCGAGTGGCGCAGGGTCGTCTGCGACGAGGCCCAGGCGATCAAGAACAGCGGCACGCTGCAGGCGCAGGCGGTGCGGGCGATTCCGGCGGGGTCCAAGCTGGCCCTGACGGGGACTCCGGTGGAGAACCATCTCGCCGAGCTCTGGTCGATCATGGAGTTCGCCAATCCGGGGCTGCTCGGGTCCCGCTCCCGGTTCAGGGCCAGGTTTCAGGAGCCGATCGAGGCGCGTCAGGACGAGCAGGCCGCACACGCGCTCAGGCGCGCGACGGGCCCGTTCGTGCTGCGCCGCCTCAAGACCGACAAGTCCATCATCTCTGACCTGCCGGAGAAGCTGGAGGTCAAGGAGTGGTGCCCGCTCACGCCCGAGCAGGCCACCCTCTACCAGGCGGTCGTCGACGACATGCTGGGCCGCATCCACGACAGCGAGGGCATCGAGCGGCGCGGCCTGGTGCTGGCCGCGATGGCCAGGCTCAAGCAGGTCTGCAACCACCCCGCCCACCTGCTCAAGGACGGCTCCCGGCTGGCGGGCAGGTCCGGCAAGCTGATCCGGCTGGAGCAGCTCACCGAGGAGATCACGGCCGAGGGCGAGAAGGCGCTGCTGTTCACCCAGTACGCGGAGTTCGGCGCGATGCTCCAGCCGTATCTGGAGCAGCGGCTCGACCGTCCGGTGCTGTGGCTGCACGGCGGGCTGCCGAAGAAGGCCCGCGACCGCCTCGTCGACCGTTTCCAGCACGACGAGGAGCCGATGATGTTCCTGCTGTCGCTCAAGGCGGCGGGTGTCGGACTGAACCTGACGGCCGCCAACCACGTGATCCACGTCGACCGCTGGTGGAACCCCGCCGTCGAGGACCAGGCCACCGACCGCGCCTTCCGCATCGGGCAGCACAGGAACGTGCAGGTCCGCAAGCTGATCTGCGCGGGGACCCTGGAGGAGCGGGTCGACCAGATGATCGAGCGGAAGAAGGCCCTGGCGGAGCGCGTGGTCGGCACCGGCGAGGACTGGCTGACGGACCTGTCCACGGACGAACTGCGCGAGGTCTTCCGCCTCACCGCGGAGGTGGTGTCGTAATGCCGGTGGGCAAGGGCGGCTGGTTCGACGGCGGCGCGCCGATCCGGGTCGAGGGCGGGATCAGGGCGCGCAGTCGGCGCGGGTCCATCGGCTCCACCTGGTGGTCGCGCCGGTTCATCGACCTTCTGGAGCGCGTCTGCGACAAGGGGCGGCTGGCGCGCGGCCGGGCCTACGCCCGCCAGGGCCAGGTCCTGTCGATCGACCTGTCCGCCGGCCTGGTCGAGGCGTCGGTGCAGGGCTCGCGGCCCAGGCCGTACGAGGTCACGATCAGGATCGAGGCGTACGGCGAGGCGCGCTGGTCCGCGGTCGAGGAGGCGATCGCGGCGCAGGCCGTCTACCGGGCGAAACTGCTGGCGGGCGAGATGCCGACGGAGATCGAGGAACTGTTCACGGCGCTCGGCCTCGACCTGTTCCCCCGCGACCTCGACATGGACTGCTCGTGCCCCGACTGGGGCTTCCCGTGCAAGCACCTGTCGGCGGTGCTGTACCTGCTGGCCGAGTCGTTCGACGACGACCCGTTCCTGGTGCTGGCCTGGCGCGGACGGACCCGCGCCGAGCTGCTCGGCTCGCTCGCCGACGACCGGCGGGACCCGCTGCGGGTCGAGGACGTGCCGTTCGCCGACCGCCTGGCCGACTTCTACGCCCCGGGGGCCACGGCGCACCGCCCCGAGCGCCGCGCCTCTCCGGCGGCCCCCGACCTGCTGCTGCGCGTCTTCCCGCCGCCGTCGGACCTGTCGCGTCGGCTGACCCCCGCCTACCTGCGCCTGGACCCCCGCCTGGACAACGACGTCAGCAGTTCATGATCTGGGCCAGCTCGCCGGGCCGGAGCGGAGGTTCGGGGAGCGGGTGGGCGGCCGAGGCCCGCAGGCCGTCGAGGATGAGGGCCAGGTGCCGCCGCCACGCTGACGCGGCGGGACGCGAGCGCGGCGGCCCGAGGCGGCCGGACCGGCTTCTAGCGGTCCTCGAAGTCGCCGGGCACCATCACGCGGACCCCGTTCGGCACCACGCGCAGCGTGATCGGCGTGCGCAGCCGCACCTCGCCGTCGACGTCGGCGGCCATCGGCGGGTCGGTCTCCAGCAGCATCTCCCGGCCGACCACGAAGGGCCCGCCCGCGAGGCTGCGCCAGCGGCCCGTTGTGGCGCGCACCAGGGTCTCGCCGAGCAGCCGCAGCTTCTTGCCCGAGCCGAGCTGGTAGGCGACGAGCATGCCGTTGTCGATGCTGATGTCGCGCGCCACCTGCCAGCCGCCGTGGAAGCGGCCGTTGGCGATGTTGAGCTGGTGGGTGAGCAGCTCGTGGCGCTGCCCGTCGGCGGTGATGAAGGCGCGGAACGGCCGGTGGTTCGGCAGGATGGTCAGCGCCGTCAGCGGGTAGGCCGGACGGCCCAGAATCCGCTTGAGCCACGGCCTGACCTTGCCCGCCACCTCGACCGAGACACCGAAGCTGGCCAGGTTGGCGAACGGGCGGTCGTCGGCCATGCCGAGGTCGATGTCGGCCACCTTGCCGGTGTCGAACACGCGGATCGCCCCCGCGAGGTCCAGCGGGAGCCCGAGGCTGCGGGCGAAGTTGTTGGTGGTGCCGAGCGGCAGCACGCCGAGCGCCACGTCGCGGTGCGCGACGTGGCGGACGGCCGAGGACAGGGTGCCGTCGCCGCCGCCGACGATCAGCAGGTCGGGCTGGGTGTCCAGCGCCCTGTCGAGCATGTCACGCAGCTTCTTGGGGTTGACCACCGGCAGCTCGGCCAGCGGCTCGAAGCCGAGGCCGTGGAGCTGGTCGAGCACCTCGAAGTAGTGCCGGCGGCCACGCCGTGAGCGAGTGTTGATCACCACAGCCACCCGGCGGTCCGTCCGGATCGCCGCGGTGTGCTCGGCTTTGGTGCGCAATTCGCTCATGGCCCCCCATCGTAGGGCCGCCGGGACGTGCCCCGGCGGCCCGTTATCTCACTTCTTCGGCGGAACCACCTGGACGATGGCGCCCAGATTGCCCGGCAGCGGCGCGAGCAGATTGAACTGGACGCCCAGCGCCTTGCCCTCGTCACCGGGGTTGCCGGTGCCCAGCACGGCCCCGTTCGGCAGCTTCTGGCCGTACAGCTCGGTGGCGGGGCTGCCGTCAGCGGCGTGCACCACGCGGGTGGTGTACGGCTGGTCGCCCTTGGACGGAACGACGGCCGAGGCGTCGAAGTCCCGGTAGCCGAGGGCGCCGTTGAGCAACTCCAGGCCCGGGTACCAGGTCTTGGCGTCGGTGAAGTCCTTGACGCCCTTCAGTGCCGGGATGTCCGTGCAGTACTCGCTGAACGGCTCGTCCGCCGCCTCCAGGCACTCCTTGAACGGGTAGGTCTTGCCGAACGAGAAGGCCGCGTTGGACGTCTGCGACCGCCCTTCCAGGTTCTTGCGCAGCGTCGGGTCCTTCTGGGCGGCGGTCCCGGTGCGGCGCAGCGGCTCGTAGTGCGAGTCGACGACCAGCAGGCTGCCCTTGGTCCCGAGGCTCGGCGGGAGCTCGAGGTTGGGGACGAGCACGTTGTTGGTGAACGTCGAGTCGCGGTACCAGACCAGCAGACCGGGCGCGTTGTACTTGAGCTTCTGCACCTTCCACGCCCCGTCGCGGGAGTAGTTGGTGTCGTAGGCGTACTGCAGGCCCTTGTCGAAGCCGTCGAAGTTGCGCCACTCGGCCAGGTAGAAGCGGGAGATCTCACGGGAGCCGTTGTTGATCGTCCAGCCCTGGCCGCTGGTGTTGGTGAACGTGCCGCCGGTGGCCTTCCAGCCGTTGTCGCCGCCCTCGACGTCGTCGCTCCACACGGCGGCGCCGCCGTTGGTGAGCTGGAAGTCGTCGGCGTGCCAGCCCCGCGGCGTGGAGGCCGCGTCGGTGTTGTAGGTCAGCCGCAGCTTGACCGACTTACCGGCGAACGGGGTCAGGTTGACGTAGTCGTGCCGCCAGCCGTTGGTGGCGCCGGTGAGGCCGTACTTCTTGTTGCCGAACGTTTTGAGGTTCTTGTTCGGGTCCGGGTAGCTGTCGGGCGTGCTGACCTCGTTGCCGGCCTCGTCGAAGACCTTCTGCTGGGCCCAGGTCTGGCCGTCGTCCGTCGACACCTCGACGAAGCCGAAGTCCCAGTCCTGCTCGATCTCGTAGTTGTTCCACATCCAGAACCGCAGGTCGGTCCCGGCGGGCACGGTCACGTCGCGGGTCAGCTTGACGTCGGCCCACTCCTGGTCGAGCCCGGTCCACCAGGCGTTGGCGCCGCTGTGCGGGTCGATCATCTTCAGCGGAGTGGACGCCAGGTTCACCCGGACGCCGTCCTCGGTGAGCTTGGGCGTGCGCGAGGACTGGCCGACCGTGACCGGCCTGGCTGCGTCGCCGGGGTTGAACACCTTCGGGTTCGCCCAGCCGAGCACCCACTTGTCCCACAGGCCCATGTGGGTCGGCATCGACTGGAAGATCGGGCCGGAGTGGGAGCCGCTGGACATCAGGTCCCAGAAGTCCACCGCGGAGCTGGCCGAGCCCGACGTGTCGTACAGGTCGGGCAGGCCCAGGTCGTGGCCGTACTCGTGGGCGAAGACGCCGACTCCGGCGTCCTCGGGCTGCACGATGTAGTTGGAGATCTTCTTGTCGGTGCCGGGGATCTTGTAGCCGCCCGCGACCGCGCTGGAGTGCGCCCAGATCGCGTACGTGCCCTCGGCGCCGCCGTCCGACGACTTGTCCTTGCCGGCGTGGATCAGCACCAGGTGGTCGATCACGCCGTCGGGCTCGTCGTAGTTGCCGTCGCCGTCGGCGTCGGAGACGTCCTCGACGTCGTAGTCGGCCCACGGGAAGCCGGGCTGGCTCTTGGCCAGGGCGTCGACCGCGTCGATGGCCAGCTGCCCCGCGCCGGTCGGGTTGCCCGGGTGACCGGACATGTCCTGGGGAGCGCCGCCGCAGGCCGCCGCGCCGTACCAAGCCTCGGAGTGCGGGGCCTTCACCCAGCCGACGGCCGAGCCGTTGACCGAGTAGGCGCCCTTGGACATCTCCTCGTACATCTTCTTCATCGTGTAGCCGGAGATGTCGATGCCGGGCTTGCCGTCGCGGGGGTCCTTGAGGTCGGGGCGGACCCGCTCGGTGATGCCCTTGTCGGTGTAGAGCATCGTGTTGAAGTGGGAGGTGCTGAAGTCCTTCACCCAGAACGAGTTGTTGTCCTGGTGCGGGAGCTTCGCCGGGTCCGGGATGTTGTTGTGCAGCGGGCCGTTCTTGAACGTGCCCTCCGGCTCGACCACGCAGTCATCGGGGGCGCTGTCGACCGTGCGAAGCCGGTTGAAGTTCGAGAAGTCGTCGTTGGCCTGCTCGTTGAACTCCACGAGCAGGGTCAGCAGCTTTGCGGTCTTCTTCTGCTTGGAGTTCTTGAAGATGAAGTCTGCGGGGTTGCGTCCTGTCCTGATGGCCTCGTTCTCGCGGGCGGCCAGGACGCGGGCGGCGGCCGGGTTGCCGCTGACGAACTTCCTGTCGAGTTTCTCGGCCGGGCTCAGCGAGCGGGCCTTGTTCTTCGACAGCGACGGCTCGTCAGGGTCCTTTTCGACGCGTGGCGGGGCGTAGTTGATGTAGTAATCCGACACGCCCGGCTCGTACGTCGCCGTGGAGGCCCCAGCGGAGGCCTCAGCGGCCGGGACGGTCAGTGCGGCGCCGAGAAGGGCGACCGCCGGAATCGTGGTTAACAGGCGCTTTCTACGTGGCACCAGGAACCCTCTCTGCCCGGGATCGCCGGGCGCATGACCATAGGGTGTGCAATGCCGGACGCTAGAGGGTGGGTAAAGCAGTCGTAAAGAGCGTTGGTGAAACGTGATCAATTCACGACATTTCAGAACAACAGGACGAAGGCCAGAACACCCCCCAGAATGGCGGCTCCGTAACACAGCGCCGCGATGAGCGGGTCGAACCTGGCGATGCCGAGCAGTTCCTCGCTGGTGAACCTGATCCGGTGCGCGGCGTGGAACAGGCACAGCACCACGACCGCCGGCAGCGCGGCCCGTACCAGCGGGTTGGCCAGCAGGGCGCGCAGGTGCTCGGCGGTGGGCCAGTCGACCAGCCCTAGCGGCATGAGCACCCCGAACAGCAGCACCAGCACCGGCAGCACCAGCGCGGCCACCACCCCGCCGCCGCTGAAGAGCAGCCACAGATACGGTTCCGGCGTCCGCTTCATGGCTTTCTCAGGATGAAGTAGGCGATCAGCCCGGAGATCACCAGCCAGGCGGAGTGGTTGCCGCCCTGGATCATCCAGGACGGCAGCCGGTAGCCGTCGAGCCTGACCACGGTGGCCTTGGGGGCGAGGTTGAGGAAGGTGACGGCGTGGAAGGCCGTGGCGACCAGCGCCACCACGTTGATCGCGATCATCCAGGGCCGGGCGGCGAGCGCGGCGAAGTCCTGGAGGTGCCCGCTCATGACCGCGTCGACCAGCATCAGCAGGAACACGATCGTCCAGGCCACGAAGACGCTGGTCAGCTCGCGCAGCACGAAGAGCCTGCAGGCGCGGCTGCGGGCGAACCAGAGCGCGTCTCGCGGCGGCCGGTAGGCCTCCGGCGCCCCGGCGCCGGGGTGCGGCTCACCGGGCGTCATCGCCTGCTCCACGGCAGGACCGAGCGGAGGGCGGCGGTCAGCTTGTAGCGCTGGATCGCCTCGGCCGGGTCCACGTGCTTGGGGCAGACCTTCGTGCACTCGCCGACGAACATGCACCCCCACACCGCCTCGTCCAGGTTGAGCACGTCGAACCGGTCGCCCATGTCGCGGGAGTCCAGGTTGTAGCGCTGGGCGAGCGCGATCGCCGCCGGGCCGAGGAAGTCGGGGTCGAGCACGTAGACCGGGCAGGCCGAGTAGCACAGCATGCAGTTGATGCACATGCTGTACTGCTTGTACGCGTCGAGCTGCTCGGGCGTCTGCGTGTACTCGGTGGTCAGCGGCAGCTCCTCACCCTCCCTGACCAGCCACGGGCGCACCGACGACAGCTTGGCCAGGAAGCCGTCGATGTCCACGACCAGGTCCCTGATCACCGGGAAGCCCTTCAGCGGCTCGATCCTGACCGGCCCGTCGCCGTACTCGGTGAGGAAGGTGCCGCAGGTCAGCCGCGGCTCGCCGTTGACGGTCATGCCGCACGAGCCGCAGACGCCCATCCGGCACGACCAGCGGAACGACAGGCTGCCGTCGAGGTGGTCCTTGACGTAGTTGAGGCCGTCGAGCACCGCCCAGTCGCCCATCAGCGGCACGTCGTAGCCCTGGAACACCGGCTCGCTGTCCTGTCCCGGCCGGTAGCGGGCGATCTCCAGCCGGATCGTGCGGGTCTGCGTCCCCAGCGGCTCTCGGGTGTCAGTCACGTCCGTAAACCCTTTCGCCGGGAGGCCAGCGGGTGATCGTCACCGGCAGCAGCCCGACCGAGGGCGTGCCGTCGGGCGCGCGGTGGACCAGGGAGTGCGCCAGGTAGGCGGCGTCGTCCCTGGCCGGGTGGTCGGTGCGCTGGTGCGCGCCGCGCGACTCCCGCCTGTTGAGCGCGCAGGCCACGATCGTCTGCGCGACCTCCAGCATGGTGTGCAGTTCCTGCAGGCCGATCAGCTCGGTGTTGAACACCGTGCTGGCGTCGTCGAGCCGCGCCTCCTCGGCTCGTTCGCGCAGGTCGGCGAGCGTGTCGGCGGCCTTGGCCAGGACGTCGCCCGTCCGGTAGATCCCGGCGGCGGCCTCCAGCGTCCGCTGCATGCGCTCACGCAGGTCGGCGATCCGCTCGCCGTTGCCCCCGCCGTTGCCCCCGCCGCTGTCGCGCGCGCGTTCCAGCCGTCGCCGCTCGTCGCCCCCCTGGCTGCGGACGGCGGGCGGTTCGGCCTCGCGGCGCTCGCGGGCGTACGTGGCGGCGGCGAGGCCGGCCCTCCTGCCGAAGACCAGGATCTCCGGGAGGGAGTTCGAGCCGAGCCTGTTGGCGCCGTTGATGCTGACGCACGCGGTCTCGCCGGCGGCGTACAGGCCGGCGATCGGGGTCGCGCCGTCGAGGTCGGTGTGGACGCCGCCCATCATGTAGTGCACGACGGGACGTACCGGGATGAGGTCGGTGGCGGGGTCGAGGTTCTGGTAGCTCCTGCACAGCTCGCGGACGAACGGGATGCGGGTGTCGATCTTGACTTCGCCGAGGTGGCGCAGGTCGAGGTAGACGACCGGGCCGTGCGGGGTGTCGGCGGTGCGGCCCTTCTCCTGCTCGTGGACGAACGCCTGCGACAGGCGGTCGCGCGGGCCGAGTTCCATGCTGCGCAGCTTCGGCGTGGGCGTGGGGGTGCCGAGGTCGTAGTCCTGCAGGTAGCGGTAGCCGTCCTTGTTGATCAGCCAGCCGCCCTCGGCCCTGGCCGCCTCGGTGATGAGGATGCCGGTGAACGGCAGGCCGGTCGGGTGGTACTGGACGAACTCCATGTCCTTCAGCGGCGCGCCCGCGCGGTAGGCCAGCGCCATGCCGTCACCCGTCTTGATCGCGGCGTTGGTGGTGAACGGGAAGACCCGGCCGCAGCCGCCGGTGGCCAGGATGACGGTCCTGGCGGCGATGGCCTCGATGCGGCCGGTCCGCAGCTCGACGGCCACCACGCCGTGGACGCGGCCGTCGTCCACGATGAGCTTGGTGACGTACCACTCGTCATATCGGGCTATGTCCGGATATTTGAGGGTTGTTTGGAACAAGGTGTGCAGCAGGTGGAAGCCGGTCTTGTCGGCCGCGTACCAGGTGCGCATCCGCTTCATCCCGCCGAACGGCCGGACCGCGACCCTGCCGTCGGGCTCGCGGCTCCACGGGCAGCCCCAGTGCTCCAGCTGGATCAGCTCGCGCGGCGCCTCGGCCACGAACGCCTCGACCGCGTCCTGGTCGCAGAGCCAGTCGCCGCCGGAGACGGTGTCGTAGCAGTGCTCGTCGAGCGTGTCGCCGTCGGCGATCACCCCGGCGGCGCCGCCCTCGGCGGAGACCGTGTGGCTGCGCATCGGATACACCTTCGACACGACCGCCACCCGCAGCGCCGGGTCGGTCTCGGCGACCGCGACGGCCGCCCGCAGGCCCGCCCCTCCTCCCCCGACGATGAGCACGTCGATCATGTGGGTCAGCTCCCGTGGTCTGCCTGCAGCGGGTCCCTCACCCGCTTGCCGTCGTGGCGGATGGCCGACAGGTGGATGCTTCCGTCGTGGTACTCGTGCCGGATCCGGCGGCAGCCGCACGCGAAGAACTGGTCCCGGATCACCAGGCCGTAGCCGTCGTCGTCGACGAGGAGCTCGCCACCGGATCTCTTCCCGCACGGGGCCGTCTCGGGAGCGAAAGGAGTTTTCGTACCTGTCATCGCCGATCTCCTTAGATGGGCGAAACGTCACTTCCACCAAAGCACCGTGGCCCTGTCCGGGAAAGGGTCAGCCGGAGGATTCCTCGGGCTCCTCGGTGGAGGGCCGTTCGCGCGGGTAGTGCAGGTCGAAGGCGGGCCGCTCGGAGCGGATGGGCGGGATGGCGGTGAAGTTGTGCCGGGGCGGCGGGCAGGACGTCGCCCACTCCAGCGAGTTGGCGTAACCCCACGGGTCGTCCAGCGTGACCTTGGGCGCGCGCCTGGCCGTCTTCCAGACGTTGAAGAGGAAGGGCAGCGTCGAGGCGCCGAGCAGGAACGCCCCCACGGACGAGATCTCGTTCAGCGTGGTGAAGCCGTCATACGGGCTGTAGTCGGCGTAGCGGCGCGGGAAGCCGAGCACCCCCAGCCAGTGCTGCACCAGGAAGGTGGTGTGGAAGCCGACGAACAGCGTCCAGAAGTGGATCTTGCCGAGCCGGTCGTCGAGCATCCGGCCGGTCATCTTGGGCCACCAGAAGTAGAAGCCGGCGAACATGGCGAACACCACGGTGCCGAACACCACGTAGTGGAAGTGCGCGACGACGAAGTAGGTGTCGCTGAGATGGAAGTCCAGCGGCGGCGAGGCGAGGATCACCCCGGTCAGTCCGCCGAGCAGGAACGTCGCCAGGAAGCCGAGCGCGAACATCATCGGCGTCTCGAAACTCAGGTGGCCCCGCCACATCGTGCCGACCCAGTTGAAGAACTTCACCCCGGTCGGCACGGCGATGAGGAACGTCATGAAGGAGAAGAACGGCAGCAGCACCTGCCCGGTCGCGAACATGTGGTGCGCCCACACGGTCATCGACAGCCCCGCGATGGCGATGGTCGCGGCGACCAGCCCCAGGTAACCGAAGATCGGCTTGCGGCTGAACACCGGGATGACCTCGCTGATGATGCCGAAGAACGGCAGCGCGATGATGTAGACCTCCGGGTGGCCGAAGAACCAGAACAGGTGCTGCCAGATCAGCGGGCCGCCGTTGGCGGCGTCGTAGACGTGCGTGCCGAGCTTGCGGTCCGACTCCAGCACGAGCAGCGCGGCGGCCAGCACCGGGAACGCCAGCAGCACCATCATGCTGGTCAGCAGCACGGTCCAGGTGAACAGCGGCAGCCGGAACATGACCATGCCCGGCGCGCGCATGCAGATGATCGTGGTGATGAAGTTGACGGAGCCGAGGATCGTGCCCAGGCCCGACAGCGCCAGCCCCATGATCCACAGATCGCCGCCGATGCCCGGTGAGTAGGTGGCCGTCGACAGCGGGGTGTAGCCGAACCACCCGAAGTCGGCCGCGCCGCCCGGTGAGACGAAGCCGGCGAGCACCATCAGCCCGCCGAACAGGAACAGCCAGTACGCGACCGCGTTCAGCCGCGGGAACGCCACGTCCGGGGCGCCGATCTGCAGCGGCATGACCACGTTGGCGAAGCCGGCGAACAGTGGGGTGGCGAACAGGAGCAGCATGACCGTGCCGTGGACGGTGAACAGCTGGTTGTACTGCTGCTGGCTGACCAGTTGCAGGCCCGGCAGGGCCAGCTCGGCCCTGATCACCATGGCCATGAGGCCGGCGGCGAGGAAGAAGACGAACGAGGTGATCAGATAGAGGTAGCCGATGACCTTGTGGTCGGTGGTCGACAGCCAGGAAGCGATCACGGTCCCGGTGCGGCGGCGCCTGACCTGTTCGATCGTCGTTTCGCGAACGGTCGTCACGGCTGCTCCCTCCTGTACGGAGAATGCCCTGCCCCGATAACCCCATTGCACGCCAACGGCCGCCAACAGGGAAGACGCTCTCCCGCATTCAGCCCCGCATCACCCCGGGCCGGCTGCTCGGTTGAACCTTTCGCCGGTCGGCGGCATCGTACCCCGCATGATGAAGACGAGAATCGCGTTGGTCACGGGCGGTGCGGTGCTGGCGGGGGTGCTGTGCGGGCCGGCGGCGCTCGCGCAGGCGCCGTCGATCCCGAAGGGCTTCCTGCTCTACGAGAAGCAGGCGCGCAAGGACAGCAAGCACTGGTATGTCAGCGAGAACAGCCCCAACGAGGAGGTGTGGAACATCCAGTGCTCCGCCGTCAGGCTGAAGGGCTGGTCCGCCCGGCGTGACGTCGTGTACGACACCGAGATCGGCGGCGGCGAGGAGACCAACCGCGTGCGCGGCGAACAGGTGTTCGTCTTCCGCGACGCCCAGGGTGCGGGCAAGCTGATGGCGCGGTTGGGCAAGCTGCTCGACGCGTGCGGCAAGACCGTCAAGGTGCGCAAGCCGAAGATCGGCGACCAGGCGCTGGGGGCCTCGCGGACGATCAAGGCGACCAAGACCTCCCCGATCCCGCAGACGCAGAAGTTCGTCGCCGTGCGCAAGGGCGCCGCCGTGGCCCTGTACTGGGACATGCACAACAAGGCCAAGTCGCTCAGGAGCATGGCCCAGCACGAGGCCGACGCGAAGAAGATGGCGGCCAAGCTCTGCGCTGTCGGCGGCTGCTGAACCATCCACATCGCGGACCGGTTCCGGTTCAGGGGGCGGCGTCTTCTATCCTTCGTATCCAACCGATCGGAGGAGATTTCGTGACCGCTCAGCGCGAATACGCCGCCCTCGTCCAGCGTGGGCTCTCGCTCGACCTCACCCGGGGCAAGCCGTCACCGCGCCAGCTCGACCTCTCCAACGACATGCTCAAACTGCCGTCCTCCTACCGGGCGGCAGACGGCACCGACGGCCGCAACTATGGCAACCTGCAGGGGCTGGCGGAGCTGCGCGAGCTGTTCGCGCCGCTGCTGCAGGTCCCGGCCGGGCAGCTCGTGGTGGGCGGCAACTCCAGCCTGGCGATGATGCACGACACGATCGTGCACGCGCTGCTGACCAGGGTTCCCGGGGCCGAGCGCCGCTGGGTGGAGGAGCCGGAGATCACGTTCCTCTGCCCGGTTCCCGGCTATGACCGGCATTTCACCATCTGTCAGCGCTTCGGGATCAAGATGGTCCTGGTTCCGATGAACGCCGAAGGCCCCGACATGGACGTGGTCGAGCGCCTGGTCGCCGGCGACGCGAGCGTCAAGGGCATGTGGTGCGTGCCCAAGTACAGCAACCCGTCCGGCGTCACGTTCAGCGACGAGACCGTGCGCAGGCTGGCCGCGATGCCGACCGCCGCGCCCGATTTCCGGATCTTCTGGGACAACGCCTACGCCGTCCACCACCTGACCGACACGCCCGCCGAGCTGGCCGACCTGCTGGCGCTCAGCGAGCAGCACGGCAACGCCGACCGGGTCTTCGTCTACGGCTCCACCTCGAAGGTGACCCTCGCGGGCAGCGGCGTGGCGTTCTTCGGCTCCTCGCCGGCCAACGTCGAGTGGTTCCTCGCCAACACCTCCAAGCAGTCCATCGGCCCCGACAAGCTCAACCAGCTCCGGCACGTGGAGTTCCTGCGCGACGGCGAGGGCGTGGTCGCGCACATGCGGCGGCACGCCGAGCTGATCGGGCCCAAGTTCGAGCTGGTCGACAAGGTGCTGACCGAGCGGATCGGCGACCTCGCCACGTGGAGCAGCCCGAAGGGCGGCTACTTCATCAGCCTGGAGGTGCCGCACGCCGGCGCGGTCGTGGCCAGGGCCAAGGCCGCCGGCATCGCGCTGACCCCGGCCGGCGCCACCCACCCGTACGGCGCCGACCCCGGCGACCGCACGATCAGGATCGCCCCCACCTACCCGGAGCTGGGCGAACTGGAGCAGGCCATCGACGGGCTCGCGGTCTGCGTCCGCCTGGTCGCCGAGGAACAGGGCTGATTCGCTGACCGGTTCACCTCGACCGCCTGAAGCCGAAGATGTACTCGCGCGTCTCGCTCGGATGGAACGAGACGCCGACTCCCGGCTCGAAGGCGACGTTGTCTCGCGGGCAGTAGTAGAGGCCCTCCCACACCGCCAGGGCCTGCTCCCTGGCGGGGGCCTCCGCCACGTCCCGCTTGCGCGCGCCGGTGGCGCCGAGGACGAGCAGCAGGCCGAGGCCCCAGAAGAGACCGGTGAGGCAGAACGGCGCGAGCAGCACCTCGGTCCAGCCCGCGTCCCTGCCCATCGCGATCACCAGCGCGACGACGAGGTGCACGAGCGCGGCGAGCCCCAGCAGGATGTACCCCTGGTTCCTGCTCCACGGCGTGTAGTGCCGGCTGGGGAACGACAGCCAGACCGCGAGCTGGGTGCGGCTCATCACGTGCCTCGACGCGCCCAGCGAGGGGGCGGTGGGCAGGTCGGCGACGTCCCGCTCGCTCGGCAGCCTGACGCGCCCGATCCGGTACGTGGTCCCCGCGGCGACTACTCCTGGAACCGCGGCCACCTGGTCAGCCCGTGTGCATACCGGACATGCGACTTCCACCCAGGGCAGTTTGGCCTTAAGCCGCTGTCCACGCAAACCGTAAGGAGCTTTTGTGAGCCCGATTGACGCCCTGGTGAACTCCCTGCCCGACGGCCGGGTCCTCACCGACCCCGATGTGATCGACTCCTACGCGCGCGACCGGACCTTCGTGGAACCCGGCAAGCCGCTGGGCGTCGTGCTCGCCGCCTCCCGTGACGACGTGGTCACCACGCTGAAGTGGGCGACCGAGCACCGGGTGCCGGTGGTGCCGCGCGGCGCGGGCACCGGCCTGGCGGGCGGAGCCACGGCGGGTGACGGCGCCGTCATCCTGTCGCTGGCCAGGATGACCGCGATCAGCGAGATCTCCCCCGCCGACGAGATCGCCGTGGTCGAGCCCGGCGTGATCACCGCCGACCTGGACAAGGCCGCCAGGAAGCACGGGCTCATGTACGCGCCCGACCCATCGTCCTACGAGATCTCCACGATCGGCGGGAACCTGGCGACCAACGCGGGCGGGCTGCGCTGCGTGAAGTACGGCGTGACCCGCGACTCGGCGCTCGGCCTGGAGGTTGTGCTGGCCGACGGGCGGATTCTGAACACCGGCCGGCGCACCATGAAGGGCGTCACCGGCTACGACCTGACCGGTCTGTTCGTCGGCTCGGAGGGCACGCTGGGCGTGATCACGTCCGCCACGGTGCGGCTGCGCAGGGCGCCCGCCGTCCCGCCCGCGACGTTCGCCGCCGAGTTCGGCTCGCCACGGGAGGCGGGCGCGGCCGTGTCGGCGATCATCGCCGCCGGGTGCCAGCCGTCGCTGATGGAGCTGCTCGACCGCGCCACGCTGGAGGCCATCGACGAGTGGCGCAACATCGGCCTGGAGCCGGCGACGAAGGCGATGCTCATCGGCCAGTCCGACGCGTCCGACGGGCAGGCGATGGTCGCCCGGATGGAGGAGCTCTGCCTGGAGAACGGCGCGTCGTTCGTGGCCGTCTCGTCCAGCCCGGCGGAGACCGAGGAGCTGATCGGGCTGCGCAGGATGGCGTATGAGGCCAAGGAGCGCCTGGGGGCGTGCCTGGTCGAGGACGTGTGCGTGCCGCGCTCCGTGCTGCCCGACATGATCACCGCGATCGAGACCGCCGCCGCCACGCACGACGTGCGGATCTGCACGGTCGCGCACGCGGGCGACGGCAACCTGCACCCGGTCTTCATCTTCGAACACGGCGCGACCGAGCCGCCCGCGAACGTGTGGGCCGCGGCGGACGAGGTGTTCACGCGGGCCCTGGAGATGGGCGGCACGCTGACCGGCGAGCACGGCGTCGGGCTGCTCAAGCGGCGGTGGCTCGACCTGGAGTCTGGGCCCCTGACGCGGGAGGTGCAGCAGGGCATCAAGGCCGTGTTCGACCCGCTCGGGCTGCTCAATCCGGGCAAAGCCATCTGAGGGCGTGACATACGCCACTTCCGCAGGCGCATTCTGGGACGAAACGCTGACATATTACGTCAAAAGATGAAGATGTCTTCGGGTCCGGAAGACGCCCCACTAGTCACGCTGGTAGCGTCTTGCCCCATCTATCGAGTTGATGGGGGTCGATGTGAACGAGTTCCAGCCGTTGGCGGCGGACGACCCGCGGCGGCTGGGGGCGTATGACATCGTCGCCCGGCTCGGCGAGGGCGGCCAGGGTGTCGTGTACCTGGGCAAGAGCGAGGCAGGCGATCAGGTCGCCGTCAAGTTGTTGCACCACGCCCTTGTGGCCGACACCGACGCCAGGACCAGGTTCCTGCGCGAGGTGGCCGTCGCCCAGCGGGTCGCCAGGTTCTGCACCGCCCCCGTGCTCCACGCCGACCTTGACGGCAGCCGCCCGTACATCGTGAGCGAGTACGTGCCGGGGCCGTCGCTGCGCGAGATGGTCATCAACGAGGGGCCGCGCCGCGGCGCGGCGCTGGAACGGCTCGCGATCAGCACGGCCACCGCCCTCGCGGCCATCCACCGCGCCGGCATCCTGCACCGCGACTTCAAGCCCGCGAACGTGCTCATGGGGCCCGAGGGCCCGGTCGTGATCGACTTCGGCATCGCCCGCGCCCTGGACTCGCCCGGGGCCACGGCGACCGGCATGGCCATGGGCACGCCCTCGTACCTGGCTCCCGAGCAGCTCAGCGGCGCGGCCGTGTCCGAGGCGGCCGACGTGTTCGCCTGGGGCGTCACGATGGTCTTCGCGGCCACCGGCAAGCCCGCGTTCGGTGCCGACTCGATCCCCGTCGTGATGAACCGGATCCTGCACGAGCAGCCGGAACTCGGCGGGATGGAGGGCGCGCTCGCCGAACTGGTGGAGGCGTGCCTGTCCAAGGACCCGGCCCAGCGTCCCCGTGCGGACGAGCTGATCGTCGGGTTGACGGGCCAGCCGGCCCCCACGTCCGCCGTCGAGCCAGTCTCCCAGCCGATCCCCCAGCCCATCCCCCAGCAGGGCCCCGCGGCCGCGCAGCAGCCCGGCCCCGGCCAGAGCCCCGCGGCCGGAGCGGACGGCCACCCCGGCCCCTGGATGCGTTCAGGCGATCCCATGCCCCAGACCGGGCAGTTCGGCCATCCCGGAGCCTCGAAGGGGCAGCCCGGCCCCGGCCCCGTGGCCGCGGGACCGGCCGGTCCCCAGCCCGGCACTCCGCCGCAGGCCCAGGGGGTGCCGCCGCAGAGCGTGCCCCCGCAGGGCGGCCCCGGCACGCCTCCTCAGACGGGAATGCCTCCGCAGGGTGGTAACCCTCAGGCGGCTGCGGGGATGCCTCCGCACCTCGCCCAGGGAGCACCGGGCGGCCAGGCGCCCGCGGGCCCCGGCGGCCCTCAAGGACGCCCTGGCGCCATGGGCCCCTCCGGCATGGGCCCCTCCGGCATGGGCCCCGGCGGCCCGTCGGCCCCGCGGGACGACGCGCCCGCCAAGCAGCGGCGCACGCTGACGTTCGCCCTCACGGGCGCCGCCGCCGCAGCCCTCCTCGTGGTCGGGGGCGCGGTGGTGGTGAACGCCAACTCCGGCAAGACACCAGTGGTGGCCGTCGAGAACGCGGCCAACGGCAGCCAGACCGAGGGCCCAGGCGCAGGCCAGCCCGCGGAACCGCCTGTCGACGAGCCCACCCCCGATCCGGCGCAGACCGGGCAGCCCGTCCCGACGCTGGACGTGGAGGAGCCGACGCCCACCAAGTCCAAGGCCAAGCACACCAAGGACCCGCTCTCGCAGGTGCCCAACCAGGTGACGGTGACCGCCGTGCCCAACCCGGCCACGACGAAGCACCCCGAGCCCTCTTCCTCGCCGACCAAGACCCCCGCGAAGAAGAAGACGAACACCGGCCTCGTCGACCCCGACGCCGAGCCGACGATCGGCCCCGACACGAACACGGACTTCACCAGGACCGGGGAGGCGGGCAATCCCGGCACGAAGCCCAGTACCAGGCCCACCGCCAAGCCCACGACGAAGCCCACCGTCAAGCCGACGCCCAAGCCGACGCCCAAGCCGTCCTCCAAGCCGAACCCGTACAGCGCGACCACGGTGTGCGGTTCCGGCTACAAGGTGGTCGACTCGCACTCGCTCGGCAGCAGCGCGACGATCTACCTGCTGTACAGCTCGGGCGCGGGCAAGAACTGCGTGGTGACGATGTCGCGGATGGTGTCCTCGGCCAAGATCAAGATGAATGCCATCCTCCAGGTTCAGAACGGGAGCAGCGGGAGCAACCCGGGCAGCTTCACCGCGTACGCGGGCCCGGTGCGCCTTGCGGGCGCCAAGAAGTGCGTCATCTGGGGCGGCTCCTGGAACAACCTGTCGTGGAAGTCCGGCTGGAGCCACTGCGGCTGAGGTAACCCTTCTCTTGTGACGGCCTTCGCGGCGCGGGCGGGCAGCCCGCTGATCGCGAAGGCCGTCGCCGTTCGCGGGCCGAAAGCCCGGCGGCCGGGTCTTCCGCCGGGTGGCCGTGCACGGTTAGGCTGATTGACGTGATCGTCAAGTCCGAGGTGCTCACCGCGCGGGGGCGGCGCACGCGTGCCGCGCTGGTGCACGCCGGGCGTGAGGCGTTCGAGGAGCACGGGTACGACGCCGTGCGCATCGACGACGTGTGCGCGCGAGCCGGGGTGTCGCACGGCACCTTCTACACCTACTTCGACTCCAAGGAGTCGCTGTTCGGCGAGGTGGCCGGGGCGGTGGTGGGCGAGATGTTCGCCGCCAGCGTCGTGGGGCCCGCCGTGTCCGGCGATCCGTACGCGCGGGTGGAGGCCGCGAACCGGCTCTACCTGCGGGCCTGGGCGGCGAACTCCCGCCTCGTGCGGATGCTGGAGCGCGCCGCGGTCGGCGACGACCGGTTCGGGCGGCTGCTGCTCGAACTGCGCGAGGTGTTCGTCCGGCGCGGCGCGGACGGCCTGCGCCGACTGCAGGAGCAGGGCCTGGCCGATCCCACGCTCGACCCCAGGCTCACCGCGATCATGCTGGGCGGCATGGTGGAGCACTTCGCCCACGTCTGGCTGGACCTCGGCGAACGAGCCGACGAGCAGACCGCCGTGGACCACCTGACCCGCCTCTGGGCCCGGGCCATCGGATTGACGCCACCGTCAACTCCGCAGCAGGAGGACACGTGATGACCAGCCGCACCCGCCCGCGCTGCCCCCTCACGGCTGCGCGGGCGCCCGCCGCCCCCGTCCGTCGCAGGCTCAGGGAGGTGGCCGCGTGATCACGAGCCGGCTCGACCCGGCGTCCGAGGAGTACCTGGCGCGCAGGGAGGCGATGCTGGGGAAGCTGGCCGAGCTGGACGCGGAGCAGGCCAAGGCCGTCGCCGGAGGCGGCGAGAAGTACGTCAGGCGGCACCGCGAGCGGGGCAAGCTGCTCGCCCGCGAGCGGATCGAGCTGCTCGTCGATCCCGGCTCCCCGTTCCTGGAGCTGTCGCCACTGGCCGCCTGGGGCAGCGACTTCCCCGTCGGGGCGAGCGTCGTCACCGGCATCGGGGTGATCGAGGGCGTCGAGTGCGTGATCACGGCGAGCGACCCGACCGTCAGGGGCGGCGCGTCCAACCCGTGGACGCTCAGGAAGACGCTCAGGGCCTCCGACATCGCCCTCCAGAACCGATTGCCGTACGTCAACCTGGTGGAGAGCGGGGGCGCGGACCTGCCCACGCAGAAGGAGATCTTCATCCCCGGCGGCCGGATATTTCGCGACCTGACCCGGTTGTCCGCAGCGGGAATCCCGACGATCGCGCTCGTCTTCGGCAACTCCACCGCCGGAGGCGCCTACGTGCCCGGGATGAGCGATTACGTGGTGATGGTGCGAGATCGAGCGAAAGTGTTCCTCGGCGGTCCGCCGCTGGTGAAGATGGCCACCGGCGAGGAGTCCGACGACGAGTCGCTCGGCGGGGCGGCGATGCACGCCCGCGTCAGCGGCCTCGCCGACCACCTCGCGCTGGACGAGTACGACGCGCTGCGGATCGGGCGGCGGATCGTCCGGTCGCTGAACTGGCGGAAGCAGGGCGTCGAGCCCGGCGCCGTCCGGGAGCCCGGATATCCGGCGGAGGAGCTGCTGGGCGTCGTCCCGGAAGACCTCAAGGTGCCCTTCGACCCCCGCGAGGTGATCGCGCGCATCGTCGACGGGAGCGAGTTCGAGGAGTTCAAGCCCCTGTACGGCGCGTCGCTGGTCACCGGCTGGGCCCGGCTGCACGGCTACCCGGTGGGGATCCTGGCCAACGCCCGCGGCGTCCTGTTCAGCGCGGAATCGCAGAAGGCGACCCAGTTCATCCAGCTCGCGAACCAGTCGCGCACCCCGCTGCTGTTCCTCCAGAACACGACCGGTTACATGGTCGGCAAGGAGTACGAGCAGGGCGGCATCATCAAGCACGGCGCGATGATGATCAACGCGGTGTCCAACTCGACCGTGCCGCACCTGACGGTGGTGATGGGCGCGTCGTA
This sequence comes from Nonomuraea sp. NPDC005983, assembly GCF_040614375.1. Classification (NCBI taxonomy): domain Bacteria; kingdom Bacillati; phylum Actinomycetota; class Actinomycetes; order Streptosporangiales; family Streptosporangiaceae; genus Nonomuraea; species Nonomuraea sp. NPDC005983. Next base: position 1,740 of record NZ_JBEXUP010000140.1, on the reverse strand, counting down.
CGGAGCGGGCAACTACGGCATGTGCGGACGCGCCTACGACCCACGCTTCCTGTTCACCTGGCCGAGCGCCAAGTCGGCGGTGATGGGCCCGGCGCAGCTCGCCGGGGTCCTGTCGATCGTCGGCCGCGCCTCCGCCGAGGCCCGCGGCCAGGTCTACGACGAGGCCGCGGACGCGGCGATGCGGGAGCTGGTGGAGGCGCAGATCGAGGCGGAGTCGCTGCCGTTCTTCCTGTCCGGGCGCCTCTACGACGACGGCGTGATCGACCCGCGCGACACCCGTACCGTCCTCGGCATGTGCCTGTCGGCGATCAACAGCGCGCCCGTGCCGTCGAGCGCGGGATTCGGGGTGTTCCGACCGTGATCACACGCCTGCTCGTCGCCAACCGGGGCGAGATCGCCCGGCGCGTCTTCCGCACCTGCCGCTCGCTCGGCATCGAGACGGTGGCCGTCTTCTCCGATCCGGACGCGGACGCGCCCCACGTCGCCGAGGCCGACCACGCGGTACGGCTCAGCGGCGCGAAGCCCGCCGAGACGTACCTGGACATCGACCGCATCCTGCACGCCTGCCGGGTGACCGGGGCCGACGCCGTGCACCCCGGGTACGGATTCCTGTCGGAGAACGCGGCCTTCGCCCGGGCCGTGCTGGAGGCCGGGCTGGTGTGGGTGGGGCCCGCGCCGTCGGCCATCGCGGCGATGGGCTCCAAGATCGAGGCCAAGCGGCTGATGGCCGAGGCGGGCGTGCCCGTCCTCCCCTCGCTCACCGCCGAGTCCCCCGAGTCCGCCGAGTGGGAGTACCCGGTGCTGGTCAAGGCGTCCGCCGGTGGTGGCGGACGGGGGATGCGGGTGGTGCGCGACGCCGGGGAGCTGGCGCGGGAGCTCGCCTCGGCCGAGCGGGAGTCGCTGGCCGCCTTCGGCGACGGGACCGTGTTCGTGGAACCCCTGCTGGAGGGCGCCAGGCACGTCGAGGTGCAGGTCCTGGCCGACCAGCACGGGACCGTGTGGGCGCTGGGCGAGCGGGAGTGCAGCGTGCAGCGGCGGCACCAGAAGGTCGTCGAGGAGTGCCCGTCGCCCGGGATCGGCCAGGAGATGCGCGAGCGGCTCCAGGACGCCGCGGTCAGGGCCGCCAGGAAGATCGGTTACGTGGGGGCCGGGACCGTGGAGTTCCTGGTCAAGGGCGATCGGGTGGCCTTCCTGGAGATGAACACCCGGCTCCAGGTCGAGCACCCGGTCACCGAGCTGGTCTACGGGGTCGATCTGGTCCGGTTGCAGCTGGAGGTCGCGGAGGGGCGGGCGCTGCCGGGCCGGGTGCCCGAGCCCTCCGGGCACGCGGTCGAGATCCGCCTGTACGCCGAGGACGGCCGGTACCTCCCGCAGACGGGGGTGCTGCGGCTGTTCGAGGTGCCCGGGGAGGTCCGGGTGGACGCGGGGGTGGAGTCCGGGTCGGTGGTCTCGCCGTACTACGACGCGATGCTGGCCAAGGTCATCGCGTACGGGGAGACCCGGGCGGAGGCCCTGCGGAAGCTGGTCACGTCGCTGCGGCGGGCGCGGCTGCACGGGCTCGCCACCAATCGCGACCTGCTGCTCGGCATCCTGACGAGTCGGGAGTTCCAGCTCGGCGAGACCCACACCGGCCTCCTCGACCAGCACGACCTGAACGGCGCCCGCCCCGGCGGGCCGCCCGCGGTGAGCGGCGCCGTCGGCGAGCCGTCCGCGGTGGAGGGCGCGGCCGGAGAGCCGCTC
>NZ_JBEXUP010000139.1:0-22552 GCF_040614375.1 Nonomuraea sp. NPDC005983 | reverse complement strand
GCCCAGGCCGGTGCCCAGGTCTGCGCCGCCCAGGCCGTCACGGGCGTCACGGGCGTCACGGGCGTCGCGGCCACCGCGCCCGTCCCGGCCGTCACGGAGCCTGGCCTTCTCCTCGGCCTCCTTCAGGCCCGGCGTGAAGCCGCCGCCGAAGCGTCCCATGTCGGGGCCGCGGAATCCTCTCGGCGGGGTGCGGCGCAGCGCCGCGTCCATGGAGTCCACCCAGATGGGCCCCGGCAGGGACGCCCCCTGCACCGACCCGTAGTACTCGCCGCCGATCTCCACCCCCGTGAGCGGGAACTTGTAGGACCCGCGGATGTCGCCGACGCTGACCGCCGCCGCCAGGTCCGGGGTGTAGCCGGCGAACCAGGCGGAGGTGTAGCCGTTGTTGGTGCCCGTCTTGCCCGCCGCGGGTCTGCCCGGGTTCTGGCCCCTCATGGTGCCCTTGGCGAACACGCCCGACAGGACGTAGTTGACGGCGTCCGCCACCCCCCGGTCGAGGGTCTGCTCGCAGGAGGGCGGGATGTGGGTCCTGCGGCCGTCGCTGTCGACGATGTCGACGATCGCCAGGGGGCGGCAGTACTTGCCGCGCGCCGCGAACGTGGCGAACGCGGCCGCCACCGTCACCGGGTCCATCTCGTTCACGCCGAGCGTGAACGTGGGCACCTCGTGCAGCGGCGTGCCGTCGGCCCTGCTGATGCCGAGCGCCTTGGCGGTCTTGACCACGTTGCACAGGCCGACCTTGCGCTCCAGCATCATGTAGAAGATGTTGACCGACTGCCACGTGCCGGTCTCCAGGCTGTGCGGGCCGCCGGTGCCCTCGCCGCTGGCGTTGAGGATGCGGGCGCGGGGGTCGTTCACCCGCTTGCCCGAGCAGTCGCGGTAGCCGTGGGCGGGCACCAGCTCGCCGGGCGTGTTGAAGCCGTCGCCGAACCGCCAGCCCTGCTGGAGCGCGGTGGCCAGGGTGAACGCCTTGAACGTGGAGCCGGCCTGGAAGCCCATGCCGCCGCCGTGCATCACGTCCGCGGCCAGATTGAACGTGGTGCGCGGGCCGATCTTCTTGTTGCCGGGGTTGCGGCCGAACTCCTTGCTCGCGGCGATCGCCCTGATCCGTCCGGTGCCGGGTTCGATCATGGCCTCGGCCGCCACCTGGGAGTCGGCGGGGTGGACGCGCCGCCGGATGGCCCGCTCGGCGGCGTGCTGCGCCGTCGGGTCCAGGCTGGTCCTGATCACCAGGCCGCCCCTGGACATCCGCGCCTGCCGTTCCGCGGCCGTGTTGCCGAACGCCGGGTTCGTCAGCAGCTCGCGCTGCACGTACACGCAGTAGTACGGGTACGCGCTCTCCCCGCACCCGCCGGGCTCCGGGCGGAGCTTGAGGTCGAGCCCGGTGCGCTGGGCCGCCTTCGCCTGCGCCGGGGTGATGAGGTGGTTCTCGGCCATCCGGTCGAGGACGAGGTCCCTGCGCTCCTTGAGCCGCACCAGGTGCGTCCTGCCGAGCGAGGGGTCGGTCGCGTACGGCATGCGCACGGCGCCGGCCAGCGTTGCCGCCTGGGGCAGCGTCAGCCTGGCGGCCGTGGTGGAGAAGAAGCGCCTGGCCGCCGCCTCGACCCCGTGCGCGCCCGCGCCGAAGTAGGCGATGTTGAGGTACTTCTCCAGGATCTCGTCCTTGGTGTACTTCTTCTCCAGCGCCAGCGCCAACCGCAGCTCGGTGATCTTGCGAGCCAGGTTGGGGGCGCGCGCCCGGTTGCGTTCGAGGTCGCTGCGCGCGCCCTCCACCAGGATGTTCTTGACAAGCTGCTGGGTGAGCGAGGAGCCGCCCTGCCGGATGCCGCCGGCCTGCGTGTTGGTGAGCAAGGCCCGGAACGTGCCCCGGACGTCCAGGCCGCCGTGCTCGTAGAAGCGGGCGTCCTCGATGGCCACGATGGCGTTGCGCATCACCGGGGCGACCCTGGCCAGCGGCACGGTCGTCCTGTTCGCCTCGTAGAACTGCGCGAACTGCTTGCCGTTCTTGTCCAGCAGCCTGGTCACCTGGGAGAGCGGTGTCTCCCGAGGTGCGGGCGGCAGGTCGACGAAGGTCCTCGCGACGCTCTTCGCGGCCAGCCCCGCCCCGCCCACCGAGGGCACGGCGAGCGCCGCCGCCAGGATCCCGCCCAGCGCTCCCGCCAGGACGAGGCTCCCGATGGTTCTGAGCACACTCACGCAGATGATCTGCGGCGAGGAGAAGCGCGGCAAACGCCCAGCTTCGCAGTCTTTACCGTTCGCTACGGATGTTCAGACCGAGCGACGCGAACTGTTCGAACGGGCGGTGGTAGCCGCGCTCGATGTGGTGGACGCCGCGCAGCGTGGACGTCCCGTCGGCCACCGCGGCCGCCAGCACGGCGCTGAACCCGGCCCTGATGTCGGGCAGTGTCACGTCCGCCCCCTTGAGCTGCGAGACGCCCCGCACGACGGCCGAGTGCCTGGCGTTGGTGTCGTGGTAGCGGCAGGCCGGGCCGCCCAGGCACTGGTCGAACACCTCGATCTCGCAGCCCATCCGCTGGAGCGCGGGGACGTAGACGAGCCGGTTCTCGAAGACCGTCTCGTGCAGCACCGACATGCCCTGGCTCTGCGTGAACAGCACCATCAGCGGCGTCTGCCAGTCGGTCATGAACCCGGGGTGGGTGTCGGTCTGGACGGCCGCCGCGCGCAGCCCCTCGGGCGGCGCGGTCGCGCACAGGTACTCGTCGTTGATCTCGAACTGGGCGCCCATCCTGGCCAGCGTGGTGATCGCGGTGACCAGGCGGTCCTGCGGGCAGCCGTGCACCCGCACCTCGCCGCCCGTCACCAGGCCCGCCGCCAGGTAGGAGAACGCCTCGATGCGGTCGCCCGCCAGCCAGATGGACGCGCCGTGCAGCCGCTCCACGCCTTCGATGACGATCCGGCGGTCGGGTGACAGCTCGATCCTGGCGCCCATCCGCTGCAGGAACAGCGCCAGTTCCACCACTTCGGGCTCCATCGCCGCGTTCTTCACCACGGTCTTGCCCTCGGCCAGGACCGCCGACATGAGGATCGTCTCGGTCGCGCCCACGCTCGGATACGGCAGCTCGATCCTGGTGCCGTTGAGCCGTTTGGCCTTGGCGAAGATGCCGGTGTCGCCCACCTCGACCTCGGCGCCCATCGCGCGCAGCGCCTCCACGTGGAAGTTGACCGGCCGCCGCCCGATCGGGTCGCCGCCGACCAGCGGCACGAAGGCCTCTCCCGCCAGGTGCAGGAGCGGGCCGAGCATGAGGATGGGGATCCGGTTCAATCCGGTGAACGCGTCGGGCACCCGGGGCCGGATCTCGGGGCCCTGCCCGACGCGGATCTCCGACCGGGTGATCTCGACGTTGATGCCCAGCGACTCGAGCATCGCCGCGGTGATGCCGACCTCGCCGACCTCGGGCACGTTGTGGATGGTGCTCTCGCCGCTGCCGAGCATGGCGGCGACCATGTGCTTCGACACGGCGTTCTTGGAGCCGCGTACTTCGACGTCCCCTCGAAGGGGGCCGGAGGGTTCGATCAGCCATACCTCTTCTGCAGTCACTCCGCGAGCCTAGCCGGGGGATAGCATCGATCTGGTTCGGACGTACATGTGAAGGAGAGTGGTGTGGCGAGGCATTTGCGCGCTGTAGCGGTGACTGTCCTCACACTCGCCGCTCTGGGCGTGCTCGCCGGGCTGCTCTGGTCGCGGCTGTCGCCCCGCGCGCCGTACCAGGTCACGGCGCAGGGGCCGGTGCTGGCCGATCCGACCACGCAGGCCCTGATCGCGGCCGACGGCTGGTTCGCGGTGATCACGGGCGGGCTGGGGCTGGCCTGCGGGGCGGTGGCGTGGTTCGTCAGCCGCCAGGACCGGCTCTCGATGCTGCTGGGGCTCTGCGCGGGCGCGGTGCTCGGCGCCTTCCTGACGCTCTGGGTCGGGTCCACCTTCACCCTCGGCGTGGTCACCGTCGAGGCGGCGGCCACCCCCGGCACGAAGGTCGTGCCGGGCACGCTGAAGCTCACCGCCGAGGGCGTGCTGGTGGCCTGGCCGCTGCTCGCGGTCGGGATGTTCACCCTGCTGGAGGGCTTGCACGGGTACCGCGAGTCGCCGCTGCGCAAGCCGTACGCGGGCGAGCAGCCGGACGAGCAGCCGGACGGGCAGCCGGACGGGGCCGGCTAGAGCTCCGGGCGGCGCAGTCCGTGGCCGGTGGCCTGCTCGAACGCGCGGGCCACGCGCAGCACCCGGGCGTCGGCGAACGGGCGGGCGACGATCTGCACGCCGACCGGCAGCCCCTCCGGGGTGAACCCGGCGGGCACCGAGGCGGCCGGCGCGTGCAGGACGCTGATCCAGTACGCCGAGCGCATCCACGCCAGGTAGTCGGGCAGCTGCTCACCGTTGATCTCGCTGACGTACGGGTGCTCGACGGGGAACGGCGGCACCTGGCTGACCGGGGCGATCAGCACGTCGTAGGTGTCGAAGAAGGCGGCCATCCGGTGGTAGAGGCCGGTGCGCAGGCGTTCGGCCCTGGCCAGGTCGGCGCCCGTGATCTGGCGGCCCTGCTCGACGTTCCAGCGGGTGTTGGGGCCCAGGCCCTCGAGGTCGCCGAAGGACAGCGCGTAGTACCACGCCCGGTAGATCCGGAAGGCGTCGTCGGCGTCGGACAGGTCCAGCTCGACCTGCTCGACGTGCGCGCCCAGCCGTTCGAACACCTCGGGCGCGGTGGCGGTGACGGCCGCGGTGCGCGGGTCGACGGGCAGGCCGCCGAGGTCGGGGCTCCACGCCACGCGCAGGCCGCCGACCTGCCGGTCGGGGTCGGGGGCGAAGGTCTCCATGATCGAGTACGGCACGCGCGGGTCGAACCCGGCGATGGCCGACAGCATCAGAGTCAGGTCGTCGACCGTGCGCGCCATCGGCCCCGGCACGGCGAGGGTGTACCAGGCGGCGTTCTCCGAGATGGAGGGCACCCGGCCCGGGGTCGGCCGCAGGCCCACGACGTTGCAGAAGGAGGCCGGGTTGCGCAGCGAGCCGCCCATGTCGGAGCCGTCGGCCAGCGGGACCATGCCGCCGGCCAGCGCCGCGGCCGCGCCGCCGCTGCTGCCGCCCGCCGACCTGGTGAGGTCGTAGGGGTTGCGGGTGGCGCCGAACACCTCGTTGACGGTGTGCGAGCCGGTGCCGAACTCGGGGGTGTTGGTCTTGCCCACGCTGATCGCCCCGGCCTGCTTGAGGCGCTCGACGATCAGGTCGTCCTGGTCGGGGATGTTGCCGGCGAAGAGCGGCGAGCCGTAGGTCGTGCGGATGTGCGCGGTGTCGACGAGGTCCTTGTGCGCCACCGGCAGCCCGTGCAGCGGCCCCAGGCTCTCTCCAGCGGCCTGGCGCGCGTCGGCGGCCTTCGCGGCGTCGAGCGCCTGCTCGGCGGCGAGCGTGACGACGGCGTTCACCTTGGGATTGACCTGCTCGATGCGGTCGAGGTGGGCCTGGAGCAGCTCGACGGCGCTCACCTGGCCCGCCCGGACCAGGCGGGCCATCTCGGTCGCGGTCAGGTAGTGCAGTTCGCTCACCCTTCGATCCTCCCTCATGGGGGCGCTGTCTTTCGCCCCCCCTTCCCGGCCGACCTTCGGGACGCTGCGCGGGCGGGAGGCAGCGGCGGAGCCCGTCAGCGGACGGCGACCGGGGAGGACGCGTCGCGGACCAGCAGGCGGGGCGGGCCGCCGTCGAGCGGCGCCGCCCACACGTCGCCGTCCTTGGCGTACATCACGCTCCGCTCGTCCAGCCAGGCGGCCTGGTCGTCGACGCTGGCGCTCTCCCCCAGCGGTGTCTCGCGCATCGTCTTCAGGTCCAGGGCGTGCAGCCGCCACGGCCCCGGGCTGACCCGCTTCTTGAACACCAGGTGGCGGCCGTCGGGCGACAGCGACGGGCACTCGGCGTTCTCCCTGAGGGTCCGCGCCCGCCACGCCCCGAAGTCGCCCTCCACCAGATAGGTCTTCCCCTTCGTCGAGACCGTGGCGTAGAAGCGGTTGTCGTCGGCGGCGAACGTAACACCCCAGTAGTTCACGTCCGGCGAATGGTAGCGGCGGCCGTCCAGGTAGAGCGGGATGTCCTCGATGTTGGTGACGGCGTAGCCGGTGCGCGTGTCGAGGATGCCGGTCCAGGTGGAGAAGCCGCCGCTGCTGTAGGAGTCGCCGGTGACGAACACCGTCCACGACGCCATCCGCCCGCTCTGCGAGACCCTGGCGCGGCTGGGGATCCCGGCCAGTTTGATCCTGCGGGTCTCGCGCAGCGACCGGTCGAGGATGAGCGCGTCGGTCTTGGGGAGCGTTCCCGGCCTGGTCACCAGGCAGAGCGTGGTGCCGCCCGCGCTGTGGAAGCGGTCGCAGGCCGTGCCGCTCACCGTGGGGGCGGCGCCCGGGTCGTCCAGCGGCACGGCGGCGATCCGGCCCGCGCTGCGCACCAGCAGCCGCCCGGGGACGCCCGGGTCGAACGCGGCCGCGGCGGGGGCCGCTCCGCGCGAGGCGGCCCAGGTGGCGTAGGCCACGGCTCCCCCGGCCAGCACCACCACCGCAACCAGCAGCACGACGACCCTCTTCACCGTCTCCTCCTCCGGATGCCGTCCCGTGCGCCACGCGCGGCGCATCTGCTCATCACCGGCTCCGGCTGGAGGGGGCGGTCATGGGTGCGCCGCCCTCGGCGCGCAGCGACCGCCACGCGAGCGCCAGCGACAGCACCAGCCCCGCCGCCATCACCGCCAGCCCCTCGGTCGCGCCGAGCACCGTCCACAGGGCGCCGAACAGCATCGACGACAGCATGCGGGCCGTCGCCTGGCCGGTCTGGATCAGCGCCAGGCCGCTGGTTCTGCTCTGCTCCGGCAGCAGCGGTCCGGCCAGCGCCATCAGCACCCCGTCGGTGGCGGCGTAGAACGCGCCGTGCAGCGCCAGCACGGGCACCAGCCAGGCCGGGCCCATGAGCAGCAGGTACGCGGCCAGCAGCGCCACATGCCCGGCCGCGAACACCGCTGCCCTGCCGTACCGGTCGGCCAGCCTGCCGAACGGCACGGCGAGCAGCAGGTAGGCCCCCGCCGTGCCGAGCGGCAGCAGCGGGAACAGCTCTGGCGCCAGCGCGAGCCGTTTCTGCAGCATCAGGTAGACGAACGAGTCGCTCACCGTCACCAGGCCGAGCGCCGCCGCCACCAGGCACAGCCGCCGGAAGGGGGCCCGCCTCAGCAGTGTCCCGAGCCGGAGCGGCCCGCGCCCGCCGGGTGGCAGCGGCCCGCGCCTGTCGCGCACGTACAGCACGAGCAGCAGGACGCCGAGCGCGGCGACGCAGAAGCTGGTGACGAAGACCGCGTCGTAGGCGCCGGCCGTGACGGTGAGCACCCCGAACGCCGCGAGTGGGCCGAGGAAGGCGCCCACCGTGTCCATCGCCCGGTGTACGCCGAACGCGCCGCCGAGCCGGTCCACGGGCGCGCTGAGCGTGATCAGCGCGTCCCTGGGCGCCGTCCGCAGGCCCTTGCCGGTCCTGTCGGCCGCCATGACGGCGCCCAGAGCCGCCACCGAGCCGCCCGCCGCGAGCAGGGCGAGCTTGCACACGGCCGACAGCCCGTAGCCGACCCCGGCGACCAGCTTGCGCCGCGCGAGACGGTCGGCAGCGTGCCCGCCTGCCAGCCTGACCAGGGCGGTCACGCCGAAGTAGAGCCCGTCGAGCACGCCGAACTGCACGAGGCTGAGCCCGAGCGCGCTCACCAGGTACAGCGGCAGCACCGCCGTGACCATCTCCGACGATATGTCGGTGACCAGGCTGACCAGGCCGAGCGCCAGCACGTTGGCCGGCACGGACCTGGCGAGCCCGGTTCCTTTGATCGAGATGTACATCTACGCCCGGCCGGTGGGGTCGAGGAGCACGCCGTGCCCGGTGCCGCTCCACTGGACGACCAGGGAGAAGAGCGGCGCCACCACGAGGGCGGCGGTCGCCTTGCGCATCCGCCTCGCCCCTCAGTGGCAGGTGTAGGTGGGGCTGGTGTCCTTGGCGGAGCCGTCGGTGCCGATCAGCTGCCAGCCGAACGTGGTGTCGGTGAGGGTCAGCTTGAGCACGCCGTAGGTGTCGGTGAGCCGCTTCTGGCTGTTCGGCTGCACGTTCTCGATCTTGTACGGCGAGGCGCCGCCCATGCCGCCGAGCACCTCGACGATGCCGTTGGGGTCGGCCTGACCGTTGGGGTTCTGCGGCGCGAACCGCTCGTAGTGGTGGTCGTGGCCGTTGAGTACCAGGTCGGCGCGGGCTTCGTAGAGCGCCTGCCAGACCGGCCTGGACACCGGGTCGTTGCCGTGCTCGCCCGAGCTGAACAGCGGGTGGTGCCAGTAGGCCGCGACGCACCGCTTGGTCGTGGCCGCCAGGTCGGCCTTCAGCCAGGTGAGCTGCGCCTGCTGGTCGAAGGTGTTGGAGTCGAGCGCGACGAAGTGCCAGCCGCCGTGGTCGTAGCTGTAGTAGCTCTTGCCCTGCGGGAAGGCGATCGAGCCGAAGTAGGCCTTGTAGCCCGCCTCAGATCCGGCCGGGTCGTAGGTCTCGTGGTTGCCGGGCGCCGGGCGGGTCTTGGCCTTGAACCTGCCCCACGTCTTGTCGTAGTAGGCGCGGAAGTCCGACAGGCGGGCGTCGTCGTACTGGTTGTCGCCCATGGTGATGACGAACTCGGGGTTCATGGCCTCGACGCGGGCGGCCGTCTTGGGGTGCGCGCACGAGCTGGAGGCGGCGGTGCACTGCTCGGCGATGTCACCGGCCGCCGCGACGACGAAGGAGCCGCCCGGCGGGTCCGTGGGCGGGTCGGTCGGGGTGCTGGTGCCGCCGAACACCTGCATCTCGTAGAGCGAGTAGCCGTAGGAGGTGCCGCGGGCCGTCCCGTACATCCGGACGTAGCGCCCGGTTCCGGACACCGTCAGGTCGTCGAGGCCGCCGTCACCCGAGGTGGTGGAGTAGACGGTGGTCCAGGACGACGCGTCGTCGGACGTCTCGATCCGGTAGGACGCGCCGTACGCGGCCTCCCAGAACAGTTTGACCCTGCTGATCTGCTGCGGGGTGCCGAGATCGACGCGGATCCACTCGGGGTCGTGGCCCTCCTGCGAGGCCCACCTGGTGGAGGTGGTGTCGCCGTCGAACGCCTTGCCCGAGCTGTAGGAGGAGCCCTCCTTGGACGAGGAGGACGCGGGTTTGCCCTGCGACAGCAGGGTCTCGGCCGCGCCGGCGGACGTGGCCGCCACCACGACCAGCAGTCCGGCGAACAAGGCGAGCACGGCGGCGACGGCTAAGCGGGCTCTGGACACGGCGCATCTCCTGGGGGTGAGAGATCAGGGCATGTCGGGCCGGGCGCCCGCCGGGACGGCCCACCGGGCACCACGTCACGGCCGGGGCAGCAGAGCTCTCGCTGAGCGCGTCACTTTTCCCGGGAAAAGCCGCGCCAAGCCGCTACCGGAAAGCCTGGCAAGCGACTTGGCGACTGTCAAGAAAGTTAGGAAGCTTTATTAACCATCAGGCGCCGAGGCAGGCCGGGCCGAGCAGTTGCTTCAGGTCGCCCATCAGCGCGGGAGAGGGTGTCACCCGCAGGCGGTCCTCGACGCGCAGGACGGTCGTCTTCGGCCCGTTGTGCACCTGCAGGTGCACCTCGGACGTGCCCGGATGGGTGGTGAGGATCTCCTTCAGCCGGCTGACCACCGGCGGGGTGCACCGGGTCAGCGGCAGGCTCACCAGGAGCGGCCCGCCCGCCTCCTGGGTCAGATCGGGCGCGGTCACCTCCATCGCGACGATCTTCGCGACGTCCTCGCGCTTGTCGATGCGCCCCTTGACGAAGACGATCGCGTCTTCGGCCAGGATCGTCGAGCAGAGCTGGTAGGCCGACGGGAAGATCATCACCTCGATGGCGCCCGCGAGGTCCTCCAGCTGGGTGAGCACCCAGGTGTCGCCCTTCTTGGTGATCTTGCGCTGCACGCCGCTCAGGATGCCGCCGACGGTCACGACCTGCCCGTCGGCCCGGCTCTCGTCCTGGACCGCGGCGATCGAGCAGTCGGCCCCGGAGGCCAGGATGTGCTCGACGCCGAACAGCGGGTGGTCGGACACGTACAGGCCGAGCATCTCGCGCTCGAACTGCAGCAGCGTGTTCTTGTCCCACTCCCCCACCGGGATCTGCACGTCGAAGGTCTGGTCCTCGCCGCCGTCGATCGCGCCGAACAGGGAGTCCTGGCCGATGGCCTCGTTCTTCTTGATGTCGATGATCGCGTCGACGGCCTGCTCGTGCACCATGACCAGGCCCTTGCGGACGTGGCCGAGCGAGTCGAAGGACCCCGCCTTGACCAGCGACTCGATCACGCGCTTGTTGCAGACGAGCGCGGGCACCTTGCGCAGGAAGTCCTTGAAGTCGGCGAAGCGGCCCTTCTCCTTGCGCGCGGAGAGGATGCCGTCGACGACGTTGCCGCCCACGTTGCGGACCGCCGACAGGCCGAAGCGGATGTCGGTGCCGCGCGGGGTGAAGTCGAAGTCGGAGTCGTTGACGTCCGGCGGGAAGACCTTGATGCCCATGCGGCGGCACTCGTTGAGGTAGAGCGCCGACTTGTCCTTGTCGTCCTTGACGCTCGACAGCAGCGCGGCCATGTAGGCGGCGGGGTGGTTGGCCTTGAGGTAGGCGGTCCAGTAGGACACCAGGCCGTAGGCGGCCGAGTGGGCCTTGTTGAAGGCGTAGTCGGAGAACGGCAGCAGGATGTCCCAGAGCGTCTTGATGGCCGCGGCGGAGTAGCCGTTCGCCTTCATACCGGCCTCGAAGGACTCGAACTGCTTGTCCAGCTCGGCCTTCTTCTTCTTGCCCATCGCGCGGCGGAGCAGGTCGGCCTTGCCGAGCGAGAACCCGGCGACCTTCTGCGCGATGGCCATGACCTGCTCCTGATAGACGATCAGGCCGTAGGTCGTGTCGAGGATCTCGGCGAGCGACTCCTTGAACTCCGGGTGGATCGGGGTGATCTCCTGCTGGCCGTTCTTGCGCAGCGCGTAGTTGGTGTGGGAGTTGGCGCCCATCGGGCCGGGACGGTAGAGGGCGCCGACGGCGGAGATGTCCTCGAAGTTGTCGGGCTTCATCAGCCGCAGCAGCGAGCGCATGCCGCCGCCATCGAGCTGGAACACGCCGAGTGTGTCGCCCCTGCCGAGCAGCTCGTAGGTCTTGCGGTCGTCGAGCGGCAACTTCAGCAGGTCGATCCACTCACCGGTGGTCGACTGGATCAGCTTGAGGCAGTCGTCCATGATGGTGAGGTTGCGCAGGCCCAGGAAGTCCATCTTCAGCAGGCCGAGCGTCTCGCAGGTCGGGTAGTCGAACTGCGTGATGATCGCGCCGTCGGAGTCGCGGCGCATGATCGGGATGTAGTCGGTGATCACCTCGGCCGACATGATCACGCCCGCGGCGTGCACGCCGGTCTGCCTGATCAGGCCCTCCAGGCCCTTGCCGAGGTCCATCGTCGCCTTGACGTCGACGTCTTCCTCGTAGAGCCTGCGCAGCTCGCCCGCCTCGCCGTAGCGCGGGTGGTCCTTGTCGAAGATGCCCGACAGCGGGATGTCCTTGCCCATCACCGCGGGCGGGAACGCCTTGGACACCTTGTCGCCGAGCGCGTACGGGTAGCCGAGGACGCGACCGGCGTCCTTGATGGCGGCCTTCGCCTTGATGGTGCCGAACGTGGCGATCATGGCGACCTTGTCGGCGCCCCACTTCTCGGTCACGTAGCGGATCACGTCGGCCCGCCTGCGCTCGTCGAAGTCGATGTCGACGTCGGGCATGGAGACGCGGTCGGGGTTGAGGAAGCGCTCGAAGATCAGGCCGTGCGGCAGCGGGTCGAGGTCGGTGATGCCCATCGCGTACGCCACCAGCGAGCCCGCGGCCGAGCCTCGGCCCGGCCCGACCGGGATGCCGTTCTCCTTGGCCCACATGATGAAGTCGGCGACCACGAGGAAGTAGCTCGGGAAGCCCATCTGCTCGATGATGCCGATCTCGTACTCGGCCTGCTTGCGGTGCTCCTCGTCGTAGCCCTCGGGCCAGCGGCGGCCCATGCCCTCCCAGACGGTCTTGCGGAAGAACTCGCTCTCCGTCATGCCGTCGGGGATGGGGTAGGTCGGCATCAGGTTCTTGAACTCGAAGAACCCGGTCGGATCGACCTTCTCGGCCACCAGCAGCGTGTTGCGGCAGCCCTCGGCCCACAGGTCGGAGGAGTCGACGGCGCGCATCTCGTCGGCGGTCTTGATGTAGTAGCCGCTGCCGTCGAAGCGGAACCGGTCAGGGTCGGACAGCTGCTTGCCGGTCTGGATGCACAGCAGGGCGTCGTGCGAGGCGGCGTCGGACTCGTAGGTGTAGTGGGAGTCGTTGGTGACCAGCGGCGGGATGTTCAGGTCGCGGCTGATGCGGGTCAGCCCGTCGCGGACGCGGCGCTCGATGTCGAGGCCGTGATCCATGATCTCCAGGAAGAAGTTCTCCTTACCGAAGATCTCCTGGTACTTCGCGGCGGCCTTCAGCGCCTCGTCGTACTGGCCCAGCCTGAGCCTGGTCTGCACCTCGCCGGAGGGGCAGCCGGTGGTGGCCATCAGACCGTCGGCGTGCTCGGCGAGGATCTCGGCGTCCATCCGCGCCCACTTGCGGACGAAGCCCTCGGTGTAGGCGCGCGAGGACAGCCGCATCAGGTTGTGCAGGCCGGTCTTGTTGCGCGCCCAGATCGTCATGTGGGTGTAGTAGCCACCCGCGGAGACGTCGTCCTTCTTCTGGTGCGGCTCGCCCCACAGCACCGGCTTCTTGTTGTGGCGCAGCTCGGGCGCGACGTACGCCTCGATGCCGATGATCGGCTTGATGTCGGCGGCGGTCGCCTGCCGGTAGAAGTCGTAGGCGCCGTGCATGTTGCCGTGGTCGGTGATCGCGATCGCCGGCATGCCCAGCTCGCCGACCTGTTTGAACATCTGCTTGAGGCGCGCGGCACCGTCGAGCATGGAGTATTCGGTGTGCACATGCAGATGGACGAACGAGTCGCTGGACGACATGGAGCGGCGCCTCCCGGTCTGATGTGGTGTGCCTTTCGACTCTAGTGGTCCGCGCCGACATCCCAGGCGCCGCCCGAGGACGGCGTGCCGGACCCGTCGCCCCCGGCAGCGCGGATATCGTCTCCCTCACAGAGAGTGACGAAGGAGGCACATGGAGCGCACGGAGACCGACGAGGGGTACCGGCACTCGCTGGGCAACCGCCAGGTCCAGATGATCGCGATCGGCGGGGCGATCGGCGTCGGCCTCTTCCTCGGTGCGGGCGGCCGCCTGGCCGCCGCAGGGCCCGCGCTCATGCTCTCCTACGCGGCGGCGGGAGTGGCCGCGTTCTTCGTCATGCGGGCGCTCGGCGAGCTGGTGCTGTACCGGCCCTCCTCGGGCTCGTTCGTCGTGTACGCGGGCGAGTTCATCGGGCCGTGGGCGGCGTTCGCGAGCGGCTGGATGTACTGGATCAACTGGGCGTTCACCGGCATCGCCGAGCTGACCGCGATCGGCGCGTACATCCACTACTGGGCGCCCGCGTTCCCCGAGTGGCTCACGGCGCTGATCGCGCTGGCCTGCGTGCTGGCGGTCAACCTGCTGTCGGTGCGGCTCTTCGGCGAGCTCGAGTTCTGGTTCGCCATGCTGAAGGTGCTGGCGATCGTCACGTTCCTGGTCGTCGGCCTGGTGCTGGTGGTGTTCTCGGTGGGGCAGGCGGGCCCGCAGAACCTCGTCGCGCACGGCGGGTTCTTCCCCACCGGCTTCCCGATGGTGCTGATGAGCCTGCAGTCGGTGGTGTTCGCGTACGCCTCGATCGAGCTGGTCGGCATCACGGCGGGCGAGACGGCCAGGCCGCGCGAGGTCATGCCGAAGGCCATCAACGGCGTGGTGTGGCGGATCGCGGTGTTCTACGTCGGCTCGGTCGTGCTGCTGGCCATGGTGCTGCCGTGGACCGCCTACCGGGCGGGCACCTCACCGTTCGTGACGGTCTTCGCCCATCTGGGCGTGCCGTGGGCCGCCGACGCGATGAACCTCATCGTGATCACCGCCGCGCTCTCGTCCTGCAACTCCGGCCTGTACGCCACGGGCCGCATCCTGCGCTCGATGGCCCGCAAGCAGGAGGCGCCCGGTTTCACCGGCACGCTCAGCGCGCGGCGCATCCCGGTCGGCGGCGTCCTGTTCACCGCGTCCATGTTCCTGGCGGGCGTGGCGATGTTCTACTTCGTGCCGGAACGGGCGTTCAACATCGCCACCGCCGTCGCCTCGTTCGGCGTGGTCACCACCTGGGGCACGCTGGTCTACTGCCAGATGCGGCTGCGCGGGTCCGGCCATCGCTCGGCGTTCCCGATGCCCGGCTCGCCGTACACCGGCTGGGCGACACTCGCCTTCCTGGCGCTGGTGGTGCTGCTGATGCCGTTCGCCGACGCCGACCAGCGGGTCGCGTTCTTCCTGATGCCGGTGCTCGTGGCGGCCATCGCGCTCGGCTGGGCGGTGGTCAGGCGGCGTCGCGCGTCTTTTCCCAGCGACGACGTCCCCGTCGGCGACTAGGCTTCTGCGCGGAAGGTAGATCGCCACCCGCGGAGGTCACGCTGGAGACACGCACGATCGCCCGGGTGGCGGCGGCGGCCACGCTGGGCGTCGCGCTCGCGCTGGCCACGCTCTCCCTCGACGTCCACCGCACCGTCGCCTGCGCCCTCCTCGGCGCGGGCTGCCCCGCGAGTGACGCACCGCGCGGCGAGCTGCCGCGGGTGAGCCGGCTGACCCCGGTGCAGGTGGCGCAGAGCGGCGCCTATGTGGCGCTCGGCGACTCCTTCTCCTCCGGGGAGGGCGTCTACGAGCAGGGGGAACGGCCGGTCAACGGCGGCGCCGACCGGTGCCACCGGGCCAGGGGCTCGTACGTCCCGCTGGTCGCGGGGGCGCACAGCTTCGGCGGCGGCAGCTCGTTCTGGGCCTGCAGCGGCGCGACGACGGGCCAGCTCCTGTCCGGGCAGCACGGGCAGCAGCCGCAGATCACCCGGGTCGGGCCGGAGACGAGCCTGGTGACGCTGAGCATCGGCGGCAACGACGCCGGGTTCACCCCCGTGCTGACCGGCTGCATCGTCAAGCTGCCCTGGTCGTCGGCGTGCGTCGAGCAGGACACACAGGTGTCGCAGCGGATCGCCGGGTTACGTCCGAGCCTGTTGAAGGTGCTGCGCGAGCTGCGCGGCCGGGCGCCGAACGCCCGGATCATCGTGCTCGGCTATCCCCGCCCGTTCCCCGCCTCCCCCAGCGAGAGCGTCGACAACCTGAGCCCCGACGACCAGCGGTGGCTGAACGGAGTGACACGCCAGCTGAACGACCAGGTGGGCCAGGTGGCCGCCGAGTTCGACCGGGGCGTGGCGGCCTTCGGCGGGCCCGGCAGCGTGGAGTACGTCGACGCGTACGAGGCCTTCACCGGTCACGAGGTCGGGCGGCCTCAGCCGTACCTCAACGGGCTGCTGCTCGATCTCGACGAGCTGACCGTCAACCCGCGCAGCTTCCACCCCACGGGCGACGGCTACCGCCGCTTCGCCGAGCTGATCAACGCCAAGATCACCGCCGGGCCGGGCCGCCCGTTGAACAACTTCGCCGTCACGACCGCGCCGAGCGCTCCTCCGACAGGCGCAGCCCCGCCTCGATGACCGCGTTCATGATCGGCGCCAGCCCCGCCTCGCCCAGCTCGGGCGCGCGCCGGGCCATCCGCGCGACCAGCGCCCGCTCGCGCGCCATGTCGCGGCCCGCGAAGCCGCCCACCGGTTTGAGCGTCTGGACGACTCCCGCCAGCTCGGCCCGCCGCTCCAGGAGGGTGGCCAGGGCGGCGTCGACCCGGTCGATGGCCTGCCGGCTCTCCTCCAGCGTGGCGGGCGCCTCGGGGCGGAGCAGGGCGCCGACGAGCGTCACCGCGTCCTGAGCCTCCCGCATCCCTGCGCCGTCGACGACGAGCCCGTCGGCGCCGGCCGCCACGGCCGCCGCGGACAGCCCGGGGTCCTGCGACACGTCGGCGATCACCGGCCGCCCCGACGCCTCCCGCGCGGCCCGCAGCAGGCCCAGGTCCAGCCGCCCCCGCTCGCAGAGGATCACCTGGCCGTCGTTCTCCAGCGCGCAGTAGTCGGCCAGGCCGAGCCACTCCTCCAGCGACCCGGAGGGCCGCCGTTCCACCACCACGGGCAGCCCCAGCCCGGCGACCGCGCGCACCAGCGGGATGTCGCGCGTCCACGCCGCCCCGACGACCACGCCGTCGGCGTGCGCGGCGATCGCGGGCAGGTCTTCCGCGCGGGACGGCTCAACCAGCGCGGCCCCGTCGCGCAGCACCGCGGACGCGTCGGCCCGGCCGTGCCCGCGCAGGTTCACCCGGCCGCTGATCAGCACGGCAGGCCCGTCGCCCACGCGCAGCCCGCCCAGGCTGACCACGCGCCGTTGCAAGGTTGTAGACATTCGGCTCCCCCATCCGGGCCGGCCCCGCGCGGAGCCGGCGGAAAACCAAAAAGGCAGAGACGAGGCGTCTCTGCCTTTGCCGACTCCAGGTGGTCGCTAGCTGACGACCGGCTCTCCCGGAGCCGGCTCGGTAAACGCGTAGCGACAAGTCATGTCAGAAGCTTACACCGGCCCTCCACCTGCTGGACGTTGCTTCTCATATGGCGGACTGTCCTTCAGGCGAGTCGCCGTTGATCCCTCACTGTGGGAGTATTTCTTGGCCTAGAGGAGGTTTTGAGGCCGTTGATGTCGGATCGGAAGCAGGACGGACGCCGCATCGCCGGCCGCTACCAGCTGCAGGAACCCATCGGCAGGGGTGGCATGGGCATCGTCTGGCGTGCCTATGACGAGCTCCTTGACCGCACGGTCGCCGTCAAGGAGGTCAGGTACGCGGCCGCCCTGGGCGACGAGGTGCAGCTGCTGAATCGGCGCACGATGCGCGAGGCGCGGGCGGCGGCCAGGTTCGAGCATCCCAACGTGATCGTCGTCCACGACGTGATCGAGGAGGACGACCGTCCCTGGATCGTCATGCAGCTCGTCGTCTCGCGCTCGCTGGGCGCGGTGATCAAGCAGGACGGTCCCCTCCCGCCCAAGCGGGTGGCCGAGATCGGCCTGGCCGTGCTGGACGCGCTGCACCGGGCGCACGAGTCCGGCGTGCTGCACCGCGACGTCAAGCCCGAGAACGTGCTCCTGGCCGACGACGGCCGGGTGGTGCTGACCGACTTCGGCATCGCCACGCTGGAGACCGAGACGCAGCTCACGGTCACCGGGCTGGCGGGCACCCCGGCGTTCATCGCGCCAGAGCGGCTGAAGGGGCTGCCGGCGCGGCGCGAGTCGGACCTGTGGTCGCTGGGCGCGACCCTCTACACGGCCGTGGAGGGCAGGTCGCCGCACGAGCGCGGGATGGCGCTGGCGACCATGCACGCCGTCCTGACCGACCCGCCCGACCCCGCTCCGCACGCGGGTCCGCTGGCGTCGGTGATCGACGGCCTGCTGGTCAAGGAGCCGGTGCAGCGGCTCACGTACGAGGAGACCACGCTCGAGCTGCGCAAGGTGATCGCGCAGGCCACCGTCCGGCCCGCAGCCGTCACCGCCGACGACTACGACGACACGGCGACCGACCCGAACCTGGTCGTCCCCATGCTGCCGGAGACCGGAACGCGGCTCACCCCGGTGACGCCGCCGCCGACCCGCGAGCCCGCGGCGCACGTGGCCGAGTCCACCGTCAACGCAGAGCGGCCGGAGGGGCGGCGGGCCATGCCGATCATCGCCGCCATCGGCGCCGTCGTGCTCGTCGCCGGCGTGGGCGGGTACCTCGGCCTGCGCTCGGTGCCCGGCACCGAGCCCAAGAACCGGACCGCGGCCAGCCTGTCGTCGCAGCCTTCCAGCACTCCCCCGTCCACGCCGCCGCCCTCCGCGACCGGCGCGCCGTCCACCCCCGCGGCCACGCCCACGACCAGCCCGTCGCCCACGCCGACCGCCACCCCGAGCGACCCGGCCGCGGCGCTGCCGAAGGGCTGGAAGACACACAAGGACAAGAAGCTCGCCTTCTCGATCGGCCTGCCCAAGGGCTGGCGCGAGTACACCCGCCAGGGCAACCAGGTCTACTTCCGGGGTCCCGGCGCCGCCGCCAACTCCTTCCTGATGGTCGAGAGGGCCAAGAGCCCGGGCGACGACCCGTACAAGGACTGGAAGAACCAGGAGCCGCACGCGCGCGGCTCCTTCGGCGGCTACAAGCTGATCAGGATCAAGAAGGTGGACTACATGAAGGCCGCCGCCGACTGGGAGTTCTCCTGGAACACCAACACCGGCCCGACCCGGGTGCGCAACCGCGGCTTCATCACCGACGACGGCCGCGGCTACGCGATCTACTGGCACAGCCTGAAGAGCAGCTGGAAGAAGAACCTGCACTTCTTCGACACCTTCGCCGCCACCTTCAAGACCACGAAGTAGGCTGCGCTGCGTGGAAAGGCAGGTCGGCAACCGATACCGGCTCATCGAACCGCTCGGCGAGGGCGGCATGGGCGTGGTCTGGCGTGCCTACGACGAGCTGCTCGACCGCACGGTCGCGGTCAAGGAGGTCCGCTACACGGGCGTCGGTGACGTCAAGCGGGCCGAGCTCAACAGCCGGACCATCAGGGAGGCCCGGGCGGCGGGCCGCCTCGACCACCCGTCGGTGGTCGTCATCCACGACGTCGTGGAGGAGGACGGCCGTCCGTGGATCGTGATGCAGCTGGTCAGGTCGCGGTCGCTGGCCGAGGAGGTCCGCGTGCACGGGCCGCTGCCGGTCGCGCGGGCCGCGATGATCGGCGCCAGGGTGCTCGACGCGCTGCGCGCCGCGCACGCGACCGGGGTGCTGCACCGTGACGTCAAGCCGGAGAACGTGCTCCTGGCCGACGACGGCCGGGTGGTGCTGACCGACTTCGGCATCGCGTCCCTGGAGGCCGAGGCGGGTCTGACGGCCACGGGCGGCCTGGTCGGGACTCCCGCGTACATGCCGCCGGAGCGGCTCAACGGCGAGCCCGCCAGGCCCGAGTCCGACCTGTGGGCGCTGGGCGCGACGCTGTACGCGGCGGTCGAGGGCGATCCGCCGTTCAAGCGGGACTCGTGGGCGGCGACGGTCGCGGCAGTGCTGCGCGACCGGCCCGAGCCGCCGTCGCGGGCGGGAGCGCTCGGCCCGGTGATCATGGCACTGCTGCACAGGAACCCGGCCGCCAGGATGCCCGCCGAGGAGGCGGCCCACCTGCTTGAGTCCCTGGCCGTCGAGCCGAACGGGACACTGGAGACACGCTCGGTGCGGCGACGGCGCCCGCGGTGGGCGATCGTGCTGCCCGCCGCGGTGGCACTGGCCGCGGTGCTGAGCACGGGCGGCGTCCTGCTGGCCGCCCGCTCCTCTGATGACACCCGAGGAGGGGCGAGCAAGCCGGGGCCGTCTGGAACGAGCGCGCCTGTGACGCCCGCACCGAGCACGCCCGCGACGCCTGCACCGAGCACGCCCTCCCCGAGCACGTCCGTGACGCCCTCCCCGACCGCGACGCCCGCCAAACGTCCCCTCCCCGACGGCTGGCGCGCCTACACGAGCCCGCTGGGGGGCTTCTCCATCGCCCTGCCCGAGGGGTGGAAGGCGGTGAAGGACCGCACGCGCGACAGCATCACCCTGAGCGGCGCGGGCTCCCCGGGGCGGATGATCGTCGAGTGGACCGTCCCTGAGCGGACCTGGGCCGATCCCGAGCGGCGCTGGGAGGCTCTGGAGAAGGAGATCCAGGCCAAGGGCGAGTTCACCGGCTACACCAGGATCGGCATCACCCCGCTCACCTACCTCGGCCGGCCCGCCGCCGACTGGGAGTTCACCCGCCAGCGCGGCGGTAGCCTGATCCACGTGGTCAACCGCGGGTTCCGCACCGCCGCGGGCCGGCCGTTCGCGCTGTACTGGGAGACCCCCGACTCGCGCTGGCAGCAGGACCGCCACTACTTCGACACCTTCGCCCGGACGTTCAGACTGATGTGAAATGAGCAGATGAAGGAGCAGGCGCGCTTCTGGCGGCACCCAGCGGTGCCGGAGGTCGACCTGCTCAAGGCCCGCTACGTCACGCACCGCTTCGCCAGGCACGCGCACGACGGCTACGCGATCGGCGTCATCCTCGCAGGCGTCGAGGAGTTCGACTGTCAGGGCAGCCTGCTGCGGGCGGGCGCGGGCGAGCTGGTGCTGGTCAACCCCGACACCGGGCACACCGGGCAGGCGGGCACGCCCGGCGGCTGGTCGTACCGGATGCTGTACCCGTCGGTCGAGGCGATGGCGGAGGTGGCGGCCGAGATCGGGCTGCCGCGCGCCACGCCGTACTTCCCCCAGCAGGTGGTGCGCGACCCGGCGGTGGCGGCGCTGTTGGGCAGCGCGCACCAGGCGACCGAGTGTGGCGACGGGCTGGCCGCCTCCACGCTGACGCGCATGCTGTTCGCCCGTCTGCTGGCCCGCCACGCCGCTCCCCGCCCGTCGGCCGCGCTGCCGTCCGAGGGGCTGCGGGCCGTCCGCGAGGCCCTGGACGTGCTGCACGGGAGCCTGCTCGATCCCCCCACGCTCGACGACCTGGCGCGGGCCGTACGGGCCAGGCCGTTCCCGCTGCTGCGGGCGTTCAAGGCGGCGACGGGCCTGCCGCCCCACGCCTACCTGACCTCGTTGCGGGTGCGGCGGGCCCGCGGACTCCTGGCCTCCGGGATGCCGCCCGCGCAGGTGGCCGCCGAGGTGGGCTTCACCGACCAGGCGCACCTGAGCCGCCACTTCAAGCGCGTCATGGGCGTCCCGCCCGCGGCCTACCAACGCTCCGCAGGAACGTACAAGACCGGATGAACGGGTAGCGTCTACCTTCTACCAGCATGGAAGAGACAACACACCGTTCCGCCGCCATACGGGACGGTCTGGGCGTGGGGTTGGCCGTGGGGCTGTCCGGCCTCGCCTTCGGCGCCGCGGCCGTCACGGCCGGACTCAGCGTCGCGCAGGCGTGCGTGCTCAGCCTGCTGGCCTTCACCGGCGCCTCGCAGTTCGCCCTGGCGGGCGCGGTGGGCGCGGGCGGCAACCTGGTCGCCGCCGCGGCGGGCGCGCTGCTGCTCGGCGGCCGCAACACCCTGTACGGCCTGCGCCTGGCCGACCTGCTGCGGGTACGCGGCCCGCGCAGGCTGCTGGCCGCGCACGGCGTGATCGACGAGACCACGGCGGTCAGCCTGGCCCAACCGACGGCGCAGGGCGCCCGCGCCGGGTTCACCGCCACGTTCGTCAGCCTCTACCTGACGTGGAATCTCACCACCCTGCTCGGCGCGCTCGGCACGTCCTTCCTCGGCGACCCGGGCGTGCTCGGCCTGGACGCGGTCGGCCCCGCCACGTTCCTGGCCATCCTGTGGCCCCGCCTGACCGGCAGCGCCGAACTGCGCCGGCTGGCGGCGGCCGGCGCCGCGATCGCGCTCCTGGCCAGCCCGTTCCTCCCGCCGGGCGTGCCCGTGCTGCTGTCGGCCGCGGCGGTCCTGGTGGTGATGGTGCGATGACGCTGTGGTGGGCCATCGCCGCCGTCTGCGCGGGCTGCTACGCGCTCAAGCTGGCCGGGCTCGCGGCGCCGCGCCGGGTGCTCGACCACCCGATGGTGCGCCGGTTCGCCGAGCTGGTGCCGGTCGCGCTGCTGGCGGCGTTGATCGCGGTGCAGATGTTCACCGAGCGCGGCGAGCTGCACGTCGACCCGGCGCGGACGGCCGGGCTGGGCGCGGCCGTGGTCGCGCTGCTGCTGCGCGCGCCCTTCCTGGTGATCCTCGCCACCGCGGCGGTGGTCACCGCGGTTGTCAGGGTGTTTATCGGGTAGTCGGCCCGCATGTCCGATTCTGCGGGGATGGTCGGTGGCAGGTACCGGTTGGTCAGGACCATCGGCCAGGGCGGCATGGGGACCGTCTGGCAGGCTTACGACGAGGTGCTCGGCAGGGACGTCGCGATCAAGGAGATCGTCCCGTCCCCCGATCTGACCGGGCCGGAACGGGAGGAGTTCGCGGTCCGCACCTTCCGCGAGGCCAGGGCGGCCGGGCGGGTGGCGCATCCGGGCGTCGCCACCGTCTACGACGTGCTGGAGGAGAACGGCCATCCCTGGATCGTCATGCAGTTGGTCCGCTCCCGCACGCTCGGCGCCCTGGTGCGGGAGGAGGGGCCGATGCCGCCCGCCGAGGTCGCGGACATCGGCGTGCAACTGCTGGCGGCGCTGCGCGCCGCGCACGCCGCAGGCGTCCTGCATCGGGACGTCAAACCGGACAACGTGCTGCTCACCGAGGACGGCAGAGCGGTGCTGACCGACTTCGGCATCGCCACCACCGAGGACGACGCCCCGCTCACCAGGACCGGAGTGCTGGTCGGCACGCCCGCCTTCATGGCGCCGGAGCGCGCCGCCGGGGGCGCCGCCCGTCCCGCGTCCGACCTGTGGTCGCTGGGCGTGATTCGAGGATCATGCGGCGCAGGGCCTGCGGCGGCGCGGTCTCCAGGAAGTCCTGGGCGGCCTCGACCGTCGCCTCCTCGATGAGCAGCG